>CAZFDB010000063.1:0-6856 GCA_964517475.1 uncultured Desulfurococcaceae archaeon
CAACAATACTGCGGATCTTATACTTGACACTAGACTCGCTAAAGTAATAGGTATTGATGCAGGGATCAAGTGTTTAAGTATTATATGACCTCTACCAGCCCCAAGAGCTTTCGCAGCCTCGATATACCCACTCGTTATTGTCTGAAGTGTGAAGCCTCTCGCGATTCTTGTAATTGCGGGCCAGCCAGTAATAGCTAGGATAAGAACTATATTCCATATACTTGGTTTCATGATCGCTACGAGAATTAATGCTAGAACGAGAGATGGCATCGCTAACAAGAACTCTACTATTCTCATAATCACATAATCTATTACGCCTCCAAAAACACCGGCTACTAACCCAGTTATTATCCCGATAATACTAGTCGTTATTGCTGCTATGATCCCTATGAATAGCGATGTGAGAATCCCTCTTGAGAGCATTGCAAACACATCTCTACCTAGATCATCGGTTCCCAGAAGATACTTGCTTGAGGGGGGTTGGAGTATAGGTCCTTTAAAAGATAATGGGTCGTGTGTTAATATGATCCCTACAACAGCTAATATCACCAGAGAAAGTAGTGATGATAGGCCTATCAGCAGATTCTTCTCTTTCAAAATTATTTTATTAACTGAGGCTCTTATTCTCCAACACCTCTCTTAATCCTAGGATCAATGAAGTAGTAGCTTATATCAGCAAGTAGATTCGCTAATACAACAACAGTTATAGTTAGTAGAAATATTCCTTGAAGAACAGGATAATCACTCCTCAGAATCGATTCATATAATAATCTCCCTATACCATTCCAACCAAAAACAGTCTCTGTAAAAACCGCTCCCGTGACTAGTAGTGGGGATTGGTTCGTGGTTATACTAATTGTGTGTATAAGAACATGTCTAAGCACATGATTATTCAGAATCCTCCATTCACTTAAGCCAAATGCTCTTAGGGTCACGATGAAATCCTCTCCGATCAAGGCGGCTGTAGTGTTTCTGATATAGATGTAATAGCTTGGTATAAGAAATATAGAGACTGTCATCATAGGAGCTATGAGATGTGTAATGTAATCAAACATGTATGTCCATAGATCAATACTTACTCCATAGTAAGATGTTGTGCCACTTATAGGTAATATCTTGAGTTTATATCCTAAGAAGAATTGTATTAAGAGAGCGATCCAGAAAACCGGTACAGAGAATAATAGGTATAGAGCACCTGTAACGATCCTGTCGAAGTATCCACCGGCTCTCCAACCCGCAAGTAATCCTAGGAATGTCCCTATTACAGCTGAGATAGCTATACTTGATGTCATTAGAATTAATGTATTAAATAATCTTTGTCCGAGGATCACGTTAGTTACTTTCTCTCCCGTGTAACTGAATGAGTACCCTAGTTCTCCTCGAAATAGATTTGTTAGATACAGGATAAATTGTTCCGTGAGAGGTTTATCTAATCCAAAAGATCTTAGGATCTCCATTCTCGCCTCAGGATCAAGTCTTGGATCAAGCATCGATAAAGTTGGGTCGCCGGGAAGTAATCTAAATATAAAAAATGCCACAATAACCGCTATGAGAATAATAAGAAAAACATGAATTAATTTCGAGATTAAGTACCTAATTAATCGCATTCTATATCATCTTCTCCCCGCTCTATAGACTACAAATATGATTAGTAAAATTATCAGCAGTACTATTATAGCAATTACAACATAAGGTATCTCAACCTGCCAGGTAGGGGCTGTTGGTGTAGATACTCCTCTCTCTACAGAAGTCTCGGCTGGGCTAATAGTAGTAGTCTGCGTAGATGGGAGCGTGATTAATGGAGAAGTTGTTTGTGTAGTAGCTTCTCTCGGACCCGCATACACCCTGATGCCATCTGGTCCTAGCACCCAGCCTGCTTCCTCGAGTATCTCCGATGCTTTCTGGGGATCGTATTCAAATGTAATATTTGTATTAGCAAAATCTTTATGCCACTCTTTATTAAGTATTGTGTATACTGGTATTCCATATCCACCTGCTGCTCTCTCTATAATCTCTGTTCTATTAATAGCGTAGTTAATTGCTTCGAATATTCTTGTATCATTATATCTACGGTAGTTAAAGGCTATGTAAACCAGCCATATATCAGGTGTTAAAATAACTTTTAGATTAGGATCTTTCTTAGCATCCTCGATCAATGTGAAGCTGGTGGCGTATCTCTCCGCATCTACGTCTCCTTTCTTGATTGAGAAATATCTTGTTTCAGCCTCCGGGATCACCCTCATGATTATTCTAGTGATCTTCGGTGTTCCAGGTATGTGATAATTCTCGTTTTTTCCAAGAACAATACTCTCGCCAGGAGATCTACTGACAAATTTGAAGGGTCCAGAACCTATCGGGTTCGGGTTAGCCCATGAAATATTTTGGTTCTCCCAAATATGTTTGGGCACTATGAATTGAAAACTTGTGGCGAGGCTGGTGAGGAAGAATATTGATGAATTCTTTAAAACAAATCTTACAGTGTAACCATCAACTTTCTCGATTTTCTCAACCAGTTGAGACACAGCTCCTAGAAATCTAGGAGCTTTATTCTTTATACCAAACTCATATGTGAATACAACATCATCTGCTGTTAATTCTGTACCGTCATGGAATTTCACACCTTTCTTCAGATAGAAAGTATATGTTTTCCCATCTGGGGACACCTCCCACTTCTCCGCTAGCCATGGAGCAATCTTAAGATCTGGGCTTAGAGCTACGAGAGGTTCGTATATTAATGCAAGGATCCATAGAGATCTAAGGTCGGTCGCCATGAATGGGTTCAAAGTCAATATATCGGATGGGAAAGCGATCTTGAATACGTTCTCCTCAGGTTTATCAGATTTATACATGTACAAAATACTCCATCTATTATAAGCCTCTAAAATCCCACCAGGCATAAGAGTATAGTTCTTCCACTCAGCTCTTATAACTTGGGTATTGATACTTATATAAAGCGGTATGAAAGGTCCTTTAGATAGATTCTCTTGAATAATCCATGCGAGTCTCCTCGCCTCCTCCAAGGAGTTAGTGGTCAGCATCCTATCTATGAGCTCATCAGTATACGAGTTATTGTAACCCCAGTAATTAGATCCTCCAGGAATGGCATTTCTACTATGAAAAGCATTTATCATACCCGTAGGATCCGGGTTTTGGGAAACTGCCAGTGCAAATGAGTCGAAATCGAATGTATTCATGATCCTTGGATACATTGCAGACGACTCTAACTTAACTATCTTTACCTCAATCCCAACTTTCTTCAACTGCTCGGCGACAACCTCCGCGGCTTTATCAGATAAGGAGAACCATGACAATGATAACATCTCAAAGGATAACCTAACTCCTTTACTAGGCCAGGTCTCAGCATGAGCTATGTATAGATGATCATCTCTCAGCACAAATGATCCGAGGATTGTTGATATTACAATCACAAGTAAGGATATAGTTAAAATCTTCTTTATAGCTCCCAGGTAATATCTCTCACTAATCATATCATCAGACCTCGTAGTATATTTAACTGTAATGGTATTAAAACCTTATATTACTTAGAAAAATCTCAAGAGTCTTATGTTAAACAATATTTTAAAAACTTATATATAACTACGCGATAAATCTTGAGGATCAGGGTATAACTCTACTATTTTTCACTTAATAATTCTTCTTAAGATCTCTAGAGCATCAACAAAATCCTTAGCAATATAACTACTATTAAACAAAGCTATTTTAGGGGTTGAGGATGTTAGTATTAGTATAGAGTGATCAGACTCAATAAACATGCAGGTATCAGGTTTAGCATCCCCAACCGATAATATTTCCCCGAAACCCTCTATGCGAACAATGAATCTTTTACATAAACTGCATTTTATACAGAATGGCACTTTTAATCTCGCACTAAGCTCTGCTGGAACTATTATTCTACCCGTAATTTTGTTGCCCTTATCTACCTCTAATATCGGTGCATGGATCCTAACGTAACCACCTAGATCGATTCCGAAATCATTCTTGAATCTCCTTATCACGGTCTCTGCGATCTGTTTATATGTTAGTGTGACTATGTTAATAACAAAGTTATTTTTTATTAGATAATCAGTAAATTCATCGACACCTCTTCTGAATCTAATTGTGTTATAAACTATGTTTAACACGAAGTTAATATCCTGTCCTTTTAGTAATGAAGCTATTTTCTGAGATCTGATGTACTCAGGCTCTCTAGAAGTCAGGGTCTTCACAATCAAATCTTCTGAGCCAAGCACTCTACCTATTAATTGAATAGCTCTATCCTCAATAATTGTCTGGTCTAGATCTATGAAAACAGAGCCTCTGAACCCATCCCTAGATCCTTGAGACACTAGTATCAACACCTGTTCTAAGGATCTTTAGTCTATCAATAGATCTAGTGATCTTCTTAATAGCCTCCTCACCCAATCCCTTAGGAGCTATAACAATAACTGAGTCTCCCTCAACCAACTCATATAACGGATCCCTAATTATTCTATTATCCCTCGAGACAACGAAGACAAGCACGTCACCAAGATCTTTCACAGCTTCCCTCACATAAGATAATGTTATTCCAAAAGCAGTCTCCTTAACAAATCTATTTAAATACACCTCTGAGCCGAATAACTCAGGTGTTGAAGACTTGATCCATTTATCACTACTAATAAAAGCTTTAATCATACTCTCTATCGTTGCCATAGGATTAATAATTAGATCAGCTCCACTCTTCATATACTCACCTAGATTCATCGGGTTATTAATTATGGTTGCTACCTTAGGCACAGAGAATATTTTCTTGAACAACTCAATTAACTTGATATTAAGAGCATCGGAGTCTGTAGCAATTATTACCACATCAGATATCTCAGCATTGATCCTTTGATATGTTGCTGGATCTAGAAGATCGCCATAGGCATAATTTATATTGAGTTGAGATGCGATAGCCTCGGAAATTTCCTTGGATCTATCGACGTAGAATATTAATCCTCTAGGATCAACTTCCTTAATAGCCTTGAGAATAGAGTAGGTATAGTTTGAGGATCCTACAACTATGTATCTCAAGACATATTCTCCTTAATCATTAATTGATATCTACTTAATAACTCTCTAGCATCACTCTCCTTTATCTTACCATCTCTCACACCTCTTCTAATAACAGTCTCTATAATCTCCTGTACAACATCACCACTAATCTTAAGAGGCTTTACCTCACGTAATTTAGAGCTAAGATCTATCTCAATAATCCTTGTACTTCGTTTCATAGCGTCGATTAAAATACCTATCTCAACACCCCACCCAAGATCCCATTCAACACCCTCATAGATCTTTCTAAGACCAATTTGCGAATAAGTAATATATCCCGAGAACCTCGTTAGTTCGGGATATAATTTAATTAAAAGAGATCTCACCAACTCATTAAATAAATCAATTTTCTCAGCAGAAGCAACTACTCTGACAAGATCTGCTTCACCAGATAATGTGGGTGAATAGATCTCCGTGATAACATCTTTGTTGGCTATACCTGAATCAGCATCAATAAACATAACCACCTCTCCTGATGAGTAGTAGAAACCATCTCTCATAGAAACACCTCTTCTTGGGAGACCGGGAATACTCTGATAAATAATCTCAACCCCGAATTTCTTAGCAACCTTATGGATCTCCCGCCCATCTCCTTGAGCAATTATTATAACTTCTTTTATTTCTCTAATACCTCTCGCCAATTTTATAAGTTTAGAGACTATCTTCGCATTAATATCTCTTGCTAAAATTATTAAAGAGATTAATGAAGTCATCTAATCTCAGATTAATTTAGTGAGTATGGTTAAAAAAGATTTACTCAAAAGCTATTTCTGAGGCAAGTATTTCTTATCTCTAACATCTAGATACTCAACAACTCTCTTTATCGCAGCCACGGTCTGGCCCTGTATACATAAAGCCCACATAGTATTTATCATACCGAAATGAGCTGTTAAAGCAGCTGATAATAATCCGCTTAGAGAGGCTATACCCAGTCTTCCCTGACTAACCTCTCTACTTGCTAATAAAGCCACCCCAGACATTGAGAATAAGGCTGTTGATAGACTTATCCTCCAGAAGTATCTGTCTAGCCAAAGAATCTTGTCTACAGAATCATTCCACTCCCTAAAAACTCTTCTTAGATCACCATTTAATTTCTCGCCGTAAATTAAGCTCTTGATATACGAGATACTTAGAGAATAAGTTTTTCTCTCTATAGATCTATGGATCTCAACTTTTCTACTATATAACTCAGTGTATACTATGTAGGGAAGTAAAGTTAGTGAGATGAAGATACCTGTAAAATGATTAAAGCTGTAGACAGCCGCGACAGACATTATTGATGTAAATGCATTCGGTAGTAGAGTGGTTAAGACACCATTTATATTCCAGAGCACGAAATCAACATCATTAGCTATTCTACCAACGAGGTCATCAGGATCACCATTATTATTTCTATTAGAATTACCATTAAGTGAATTCAATAATTTATCTTTGATAATCACTATACTACGAGTCAATCTCTTAAAGTAGATCATCAACATAATCTCTGTCACAGCGAATAGCACACCTGCTAATAAAAGTAGATAAATACCTTTACTAAATACCTCTGATAACGAATTCTTTAAACCATCAACAACATAAGTTATTGAATAAGGTATAGCGAAACCATTAATTGCTCCTCTAATAATGAATATTATCATGAGAATTGTAAGTCCGTATCGAACAAAGCCTGGAACAAGTGATTCAATGTATCTCATAATAGTGATTAAATAAAAAAGATCTTTCAGTATCTTACTTTCATAATACCCTCTGGTATTTGCTAAGTAGCCTACGATCCTAG
>CAZFDB010000064.1:0-6804 GCA_964517475.1 uncultured Desulfurococcaceae archaeon
AGAGGCTAGACTTGTCTACAAAAACGATAAGATGATCCTATGGATCTCTAAGAGGGTTCCTAAGCCACTCAAGTATTCCCCAAGAGGTGTTCTAGCCATAGACGTTAATGAGAAGTATATTGTTGTTGGTAATAATGTGTTTGGGTATAGATTTGAGACAACTGTGGATAGATCCCTTCACTACAAGAAATTAGCAGAGGATCTGCAGAAGAAATATTCCTCCACAAGATATAATGCTTGGCTTAGGAGGAGAGGTGTTAGGGAGAGAATAAGGAGGTTCCATGAGAAGACTAGGAATATTGTTGTGGATTGGGTTAAGAAGATCTCGCATAGAATCACTATGCTCGCGAAACAAAAACAATACGCCGTTGCTAGAGAGGATCTGACTAATCTCGTTGAGGGTCTGAGGAGACTTCCAAGAGATCATAGAATTAGGCTGATAATCCTTAGCTACAGGAAGCTGGGTCTCTGGATTGATTGGCAATCTGAGAAGTATGGGGTACCGATACTAGTTGTGGATCCTAGGAGGACATCGAGTATATGCCCAAGATGTGGGTCTAGACTAGTAGAGAATGGATATAGAGTTCTGAAATGTCCTAGATGCGGATTCGAAGCTGATAGAGATAGGGTAGCGGTGCTGAACATCGAGAAAAAAGCATTACTTAGGATGGGGGGTTCTCTGACCACCCCGACTGCTCCGCAAATGACAGATGTAGCCCCGAATAGATGCGGGGAACCAATGAACCGCCCACAAAGGGGCGGGGGAACCCTCGCTCTTCAGGGCGGGGAGGAGGTCAGATAGCTTCATGAATCATTATGAAGAGATAAGTAAAATATAATGATTTGATCTACGTTTAAAAAACTATTTCATTTCTTATGTTCCTCGATAACCATCATAGTTGTCGTGGATCTAACCTTAGGAAGTCTTCTAATATGCTTAACAACTAATTCTCTCAATTCATCTTGTGTCTGAGCCTCTACAACAGCTACTACATCATATACTCCATATACAAGATAAGTCTCCTTAACATTAGGTATCTTAGCTAATTGACTCATTATCTCCTCCTCACTACCAATCTCGATATTTATAAGAACAATTGCTTTCTGAGCCATAATCCATTCCCGACTATATATAGTTTCATAAGAAAATAAATATTATTGAGTAGGGTATCAGGATGTTTAAAAGTTTTAAGAGTGAGAGCAGGATCATGTATATGTATTCTAGAGATAATATATATATCTTCACTATATTTCGAGGCAATAGAGGATTAGAGCATATGAGTATAATTAAATCCAAGGATCCTGAGGATGCTCTAGAGAGATTCTCCAGAGAGAGTGTATTTAGAGAAATTAGATATATTGTTATTGATGAGAGTATTCATATTAATCAGAGTTTCCTTAGAGAATTTCTAGAGAAAAATAAACTTATCATGATCAACAAAACAGATTATGAGGAGTTAAATGAATTAATGAGTAGAGAGATACTAGATAAGATAATAAGCTTTATTCAAAAACATAATATGTAGAGTATGAAGAGTTGAGGTAGTGATGGCCCTAAGCTACAGTCCTTTACCAAAGATACGTTTCGAGAAAATAAGTGATCGTGAATTAATATTCTATTTAGAAGGAGGAGATCAGCACACAATACCTAATTTAATAGCTAAGATGGCTCTGAGGAAGCCTCACGTGACATACTCAGCATATATCATCGAACACCCATTGGTATCTAATCCCAAGATAATTATAATGACTGATGGTCAAGTCAAAGCATTAGATGTCTTAATAGAGGTTCTTAGAGAAGCTAGAGAAAAAGCTGTTGTTATAAAAGAGATCTTGGCTAAGATTCTTCCGGAGCAAGAACCATAATTAATTATCATATCTCGCATGTAGAGGGTGTTTCTAGGAGAGATTTTATCGATAAGAAAAATCTCGAAATAATTCTTCAGAGGATCCCTGGTTTTAAAAAACCTCTTAAGAAATACGAGCAATACATAACTCCATCATGGTTAGTTGCTGAGATAGTGACTGAGGCTTATTTAAGGAATGATGTAAAAAATCGTTATATTGCAGATCTAGGTTGTGGAACAGGTAGAATAAGTATTGCTTCAGCCTTTATGGGGGCGGAAAGAGTTTTATGCATAGATCTTTCTTGTCATGATCTAGAGACCGTTAATATCTTATCAAAAGAGTTTGAGCTAGATCATGTTATCGATATTGTTTGCTGGGATGTTAATAAAGAGATTTTTGTTAATGTAGATACAACTATAATGAATCCTCCCTTCGGGGTTTATAGAAGAGGCTATGATCTATTGTTTCTTAATAGAGCATTTAGTATATCGAGAAGATCTATTTATTCAATACATAAATATAATAAAGAATCAATTGAGTTAATATTTGAGAGAGCTGATAGAAGAGGTTTTGAAGCTAATGTGCTAGGTGTCTATGATATGGAGATACCAGCTATTTTCGAGACTCATAGAAGAAGAATCTATAGATTCAAGGTAGCTGTCCTTTACTTCAGAAGAAGAATTTAGAGAGTGCTTCTTAGCGCATAATTATACAACTCATCTCTTAACCTAGCCACCTTATAAAAACTCTTCTCAACACGTGAGAGAATCTCATCAAGATTTCTCGGAGCTTCCTCACCAACGAATTTTTTGATCTTGGTATAAGCTGATTCTCTATACCTAGGTTCTAGTCTCGCTACCTCCCCATTCCTATACTCTATTAATACCTCAGGTTTCTCAATAACTTCTCCAATGACCTCAGCCTTTACTCCGAGACCTCTAATGAAATTTAATACATCATTCACATAGACAGGATCTGTTGAGAGCACAACACTATCAAGTGATAGTCCTAGAGGATCTATTCTTAATTCTCTTAACATACCTAGTACATCAAGATCCACTACCCTTTCTATATCGCTGTATCTTACGTAGAAACCTATTTTGTTTTGACGTGTTATCTCATTAAGATCTCCTCTCAATCCTCCGTTAGTGACATCAAATAATGAATTAATGTATCTCAGATAATTATTCTCAATAAGTTTCCTGAGTAGAAGAAGAGTTTTGAAATTAATTGTTTTTATAGCAACATCTATTCTTCCACTGAAGATAGCTGTTGTAGCAATTGTTCCTCCACCAATCCCCTCAGTCATGATAAGTTTATCTCCTACCCTGAAATTTCTCCTAGATCTAGGTTTTGTATCACTTACACCCACTGCAAATACCGTAGCAACTAATCTTCTACCAATAACCATGTCCCCACCAACTCTAAGAGTAGATCCTCCTAAGATAGGCGCGTTCAGAAATTTTGATACTGCTGCCACACCCGCCTCAAGCTCAAATAAATACTCTATATCTCCATCATCTGATAATCTCAGATCAACGAGAAATCCATTGACAACACCACCTTTAACAAAAACATCTCTCGCGGCCGCTCTAGCAGCGTGAAAACCTGCTAGTAGCGGGAAATAAGCTAATCTACTATGAATACCATCTACAGCAACAATAACCCATTTATCACCAACTCTGAACCAACCAGCATCATCTAACTCAACAGCTGTTCCCTCCGTCTCAATAGGATTCATCTTTGTCAGTAACTTGTGGAAGAAGAAGTCACCGAAACCTCTTGAACCAACACCCATTAAACCTGCTGAGACACCTGATCCTTCTACACAGAAGAATTCTTTATTCTCCGAATAACATGTTCTTAAACTATTCATAACCTCCTCAAATATTATTTCGCTGATCTCCTCACATTTATCTCTTGTTATTTTCTTGTAGAATAGTATTTCTTCACATAATTTATTAATAATCTCTCTCTTATCTAAACCTCTCTCTAAACCTACTCTCACAACACCTTCTAAGTCACTCAAGACGTGCCCCAATGATGATTAAGTGGAGTAGTTATTTATAGGTAGCAGGTGTTACTAATAATCTTCTACTGATATATTGTTATTGATGAGTTCAAGAATTCTGAGTAGTGAGATCGGGGATAGGGTAGCGTATATATTGATTCGATATTTATCAGGTTTCAAGATCAATTATCGTGAGGAGGTTATGAAGATACTACCTCCATCATTATCGGATCTGGGTTTAATAGTTTTTGAGGATCTAGCCTCAACATTAGTTGAGATCAGAAGAGAGGATACAGGATCCATTGAATATATATGTAGATTATGCAGAAGAAATTTTTCCACGAGAAAAGGATTATATCTCCATTTAAAAAGAATTCACTCGAGCGAGATCACAGATCTCTTCATAAGAGAATTAGAGAGATTAATAGAATATAATTACTAAAATACCAAATAATTTACAATCGAGAGCCCCGCCTTTTAAGGTGGGGAGGAAGTCAGGTCAGCTGACGTATTCATATACCAGATCTTCTAATTCTTGAAATTCTCTAGATCTCCTGTCTCTAGGTCTAGGAAGATTTATATCAATGATCTTTTTTATCTTAGCAGGTCTTGGGGATAGAATAACTATTCTATCACTCATTAATATAGCTTCATCAACGTTATGAGTAACTAATACAATGGATCTAACAGATGTGCTACCGGAGAACCATATATCCATTATCTCTGATCTAAGACTCTCAGCTGTTAAAGGATCTAGGTGTGAGAACGGTTCATCTAACAATAATATATCTGGCTCAACAGCTAATGCCCTCGCAATATTGACACGTTGCCTCATCCCCCCACTTAATTCGTGAGGATAGAATCTCTCGAATTCTAATAATCCAACTAAACTAAGATACTTCCTAGCTCTCTCCTCAGCCTCATTCTTAGACAATCCATTGGCTCTTAGCGGTAGAGCTACGTTCTCGAGAACTGTTTGCCATGGTAGAAGTGTGGGGAATTGGAAAACAAATCCTATTCTCAGATTAGATCTATTTAAAATTATTGATCCTGAATCTGGTTTCTCTACACCAGCTATTATTTTAAGAAGAGTTGTTTTCCCAGATCCTGATGGTCCTAGTATTGTTGTGAAATCATCGTATATATCAAGTGTTATTTTATCCAAAACCTTAACTCTCTTACCTCTATCACCATAGTACTTCTCAATATCTCTGAGACTAATTATCACATTTTTCAATAATTACTCCACCACAAATCTCCTAGACACTCTCTTAAAAATACTCCTCCATATTGTTTTATTGATTAATGCTATGAGTAGTGAGAGTATTATGATAGCCATAGATAACTCAAGAACTCTATTCTCACTAAACAACACATCTAGAAAAGCTCCAATACCACCTAAATTAACTGATAAAACACCCAGCTCAATATACTCCGCCACAATAGTAGAGTTCCACGCCCCACCCCAAGCACTTAATGATCCTGAAGCTATTGAGGGAAGCATAGATGGTACGAAGATTGTTTTTATAAATAATGACCCTCTTACCCCGTATAGATCTGAGAGTTCAACATATTCTCTTCTCACATTGGATAAGCCGTATATTAATATATTGAAATAATTGTACCACAGAGATCCTTGTAGAAAAACAATTAAAGAGACAAATAATACACCTACTAAACCACTCATAGCTATGAAGGATAGTAGCGGCCACCAAAGTATCGCTGGTATAGAAGCCAGGATCTCACCAATAAAAACAATATATTTATTCAAAAAACCTCCTCTTCTAGCAGATCTGAACGTTAGATACGATAGATATATTGATATTATCAACCCTAATAAAACAACTAATGATACTCTACCTAGACTCAATAAAAACTCCACAACGACTCTCTCGTAGAAACCTAATTCTGTAATGGGTCTAGGTCTCTCTAAGTTCACTAGTATTGTTGCTGGTGGTGTCATGTAGTAGATCGCTACTAGTACAAGAGCTATTAATGATAGTATTAATAATACTCTATGTTCTTTCACGAAACCTCTTTTTACAAATGATCTTAGTAAGATTTCTATGTGCTCAAATAAACTAGCGATACTATCCCATATCCTCGTAGTTGCAGGTTTAATGATTCTTTGGTATATTGCGTCTATTGATAATATGTTAAGACCCACTAATTCCTTAGCCAATGGATTCCATATAATTATATATGTTAGTAGTATCGTGGTGATAAGTAAGATGATTCCGGAGATGAATAGAATCAGATCATTATTTGTATAAGCCTCCATAATTATTGTGCCTATACCCAAGACCTTGTATTCCGAGGATCCGGCAGCTATAACCTCGGAGGATGTTATAAAAAACCATCCACCAGCCCATGAAATAATATTATTAGCACCTATAGACTTGGTTGTTGGTGGAGTATAGATTCTGAAGAATCGTGTTGTTAGAGGAATCTTATATATCTTCACGAAATCACTTATTGAGGGATCTAGACTTTTAACAGATGTGTACACACCAAATATCATGTTCCAGAGTAGGGAGGTTATGAGTAAGAAGATAACTGCTAATTCAACACCTATTCTCGGGAATAGAGATATGAATGCTACCAATGCTATTGGGAAGAAACCTAGTATCGGTATTGATTGGAGAATATCTAGGATAGGCATTATAAGAGACTCCAAATACTTGTTCCGAGCCATTGACACACCTATGATCAAAGCTGTGATCAGAGATAATATATATGCTATGAACATTCTCAATGTACTTAATACATCAGCTAGTAATAGAGTTCCTAAATCAATACTCATCTGACTCGCCGAATGCCTTAATACTACCTTAAATCTTTATATTCCTTCTCCCTAAAAATATTATTACGGACCCAGGTGATTTGCGAAAAGTGACTTCAGAAGATAGTGGATCTCGATATATAATCCCACCAGATCTTACACC
>CAZFDB010000065.1:0-6772 GCA_964517475.1 uncultured Desulfurococcaceae archaeon
TTTCTCAATATCTGTTCCTGGGTCTCTCACTAAAACATTGAAGGGGCTCAGATCAGCATGAACAATTCCAAGTTTAATATATGCTTCTCTAACGACATCTATTATATCAAGAAATATCTTCATAGGGTTTCTGAGCTCACGGATCTTGTATAGTTCTTTACCATCTATATACTCCATTACTAAAGCATTTAATTCTCTAGCTATTACCCTAGGAACTTTGTCGGGGACTACGTTAATTAATTTCTTAGCAATACTATACTCTCTCTCCGCAGCCAAAATACTTCGTAAAAGCCATATTGAACCTCTTAAATCGAGGGCGTATCCTCTTTTCTTAGAGAAATCTTTGAAACTAGACCATCCAATTCTATAGAATTTCACAGCAACTATCTCGTCTCTATAATCCTTCGCTAAGTAAACAACACTTTCCTTACCAGTGCCTATCTGTTCTCCTACTGCTCTGATAATATTTCTCTCAGCCAATTTCTTTAGTGAATAGAGATTCAATCCGGTGAATGTTAATTTGTAGCTTAATGGATTCTGTGGAGAAGACACTATAATTTTTAGATCTGATAATCTCATTAAGATATCACTTAGTTTGTCTCTAGGAACACCTGACTCTCGAATCAATATTTGTAGTGGCATGTACTCGTACTTATCTAGATTTCTTACTAATACACCAATAATCTTATAATCTATATCATTGATCCTTGGAATAATTCTATGAAGACTTATAACCATAAACTACTTCATACTCAAAACTTTAGTTTCTCCGTAGTTAGTTGCTATATAGAGGATCTGTGAGCCTCTCACTATGATTTTCCCGTATTTAGCAATTAATCTCTCATTCTCATCTACTTCAACAGCGTCTCTCAACACAACATTCATCGTAGAGTCAACAGAGTCCATTAAACCAACTAATTCTTTACCATCTTTCAGCTTCACCATCACTGTTTTTGATAGAGATACTCTCAAGACCTTGAGAGGACTCTCGGTCTTACTAGGTTGAGTACTCATTTATTCACCAAAAAGAAGTTTATTGTGAGAAGCCTATAAATAATTTCTATGCTTTACCAGTCAGTGGAGCCCAAACAACCTCTATTATATTATTGGTCTCCTCCTCTGTTAAGGGTCTGAACAACTTTAGTCTCTTCCTAGTCTCCTCATCCGGATAAACAGCCGGGTCCTCAAGAATCTTCTCAGGAATATATTCATTAGATTCCGGTACAGGATTCGCGTACCAAATAGCATTGGTGTTAAGAGCGGCGACCCATGGATCCAGTGTGAAATTAATCCATTCATAAGATAAATCTTTTTCTCTGGCATTATTAGCAATTGTCCAGAGATCAATCCATAAATCAGATCCTTCCTCAGGAACCACATAAACCAGATCCTCTTTTTGAGCAATTGCTTGTAAAGCATCACCATTCCAGGCTATACCGGCATATACACTTTCTCTAATTAACTCCTGTATTAATTGATCTGTTGTTAAGAAAACTATGTAAGGAGCTATCTTGCTAAGCACATTATAAACCTCTTTGAGTGCTTCACGAGTATAACTTCGAGGATCTCTGAAATCCATACCTAAGTAAACCTGGATCATCATAACTGTTGTTATAGGATCATCTATTATGAAAATTCTTTTATAATACCTAGTGAGAAAATCTGTATCAAATAATTGTTTAAGAGAGGTGATCTCCGTCCCTATCTTCTTAGTGTTATAAACAATTCCTGTGGTACCCCACATGTAAGGAACTCCGTAATTTAATAGATCTATGTTAGATGGATACTGGATCTTAAGAGATTCTCTAATGAAAGGGTCTAGTTTATTTATATTAGGTATTTTACTATGATCAAGTTTTATAATAAGATTATTCTTTATAGCTTTGTACACGACTTCTGTACCTAGGTTATACATATCATATAGGTATCCTCCTAATGATAATTTGTTGTAAGCCTCCTCGGCATTATTATACTCATCATATATAGTATTCACAATTACTCTCTTCTCATTATACATAACACCTGTGAATAGTGGTAGAACAATTTCTTTATTCAGATACGCTTGCCAATTATATATTCTTAACTCTTTTGTTGAAGCTACCTCTTTTTGTGTAATAGGTATATAATTCCCTGCTACATATCCTATGACCCCTCCGGCTACCAATGCAACACTTGTTTTCAAAAGATCTCTTCTACTGATCATTTAATTCACCTAAGTAATGAGGTTTCCTAAATAGTTTTTAAGTTTTTAATTGCTGTTTATAACTATTATTTCTTGTTATTTTCCATGTTCTCTAACTGGAAATATATTTGTTATAGCTTATTAAGTCTTTAACTATGCTTTTTAATTGGTTGAGGGGGGTGGGTAGATACTTAGAGCTAGAGGATATATGGAAGATATATGGAGATCAAGTTATTCTGAAAAATATTAATATAGGGGTTGAGAAAGGAGAATTCTTTGTTTTAATAGGACCATCAGGCTCAGGAAAAACTACTCTCCTGAAAATAATAGCTGGTTTAGAGGAACCATCGAAAGGATTTGTTAAATTAAATAGTGCGGTGATCAATGATTATCCACCACATAAAAGAAATCTGGGAGTGCTGTTTCAAAGACCAGCTCTATTCCCTCACATGAACGTTTATGAGAACATAGCCTTTGGTTTAAAGCTTAGAGGATGGTCTAGACAAGATATAGATAGGAGAGTTAAGGAAATGCTGGAGACTGTGAGACTAGACCCCTCAAAATATCTTTATAGAACCCCTGAGAAATTAAGTGGTGGAGAGCAGCAAAGAGTAGCTTTGGCTAGGGCGCTGGCTCCTGACCCCGATATATTATTACTAGATGAGCCTCTTAGTCATCTCGATTATCTTTTGAGAAAAGAAATGATCTATGAATTAAAGAGATTACATAGAGAGCTTAGAAAAACATTTTTCTATATCACCCATGATCAATGGGAGGGTATGATGCTTGCTGATAGAATAGCCGTTATATACAAAGGATCTATTCAACAGATAGGGTCTCCTAAAGAGATTTATGAGAGACCGGCTAATCTATTCGTTGCATCCTTCGTTGGAGACAATAATTTATTTGAGACTAGAGTCGTTAATGGAAAACTATATGTTCCTGATCTAGAAATCTTCGTAGATCCAGGAGATGAATTAGATGAATATAATGAATTTAGTAATAAGCAGATCTATATCTTCATTAGACCCGAAAAGATACAGATTAAGAAGTACGAAGTCGATGGAGAGGGCAAAGGCTTATGTGGTTATGTGGTAGATAAGATCTACACAGGTTCACTAAGTTATTTAAGAGTAAAAGTAAATTCTGCTGAGATCCTAGTGAGAGATGCCGAAGAGAAATACATGTTAAATGAGAAAGTGTGTATATCTCTCCCAGAGAACTTAACCATGGTAGTTGAGTAGTTGAATAAATTATCTCTAGTACTAAAAAAGATCTTTAGAGTTTATCCCCTGCAAATTTTTAAAGATCCTCTTTATCTCGTAATAGGGATCGCCTCAATATACATAATTATATTTCTATATCTACCGATAATTGTATCAATTACCAAGATCCTTGCGCAAGGGATCAGTGTAGATATTGTGATGAGCTCGCTCCCTGTTCTTTGGAGAAGTTTTGTAATAGCTTTAATAAGCACCGCGATCTCAATAGCGATAGCCATCCCAATATCATATTCGCTCTCATTCTATCTAAAGGATAAGGAGAAGATCATTGTATCTGTTCTTATAATAGCTCCCTACTGGGTAGGTACACTCCTAAAGATGTATTCATTAGCATATCTACTACTTATTCTAGAGAATATTACTAATCAAAGGATCCTGTATACCGAGACTTCATTATACTTAGGCATGATCTATAACTATACACCACTAGCAATAATACCAATTTATCTCGCTATGGAGAGAATAGATAGGATTTATATAGACTCGGCAAGAATACTAGGAGCGAAAACACTGGATCTCATATTCAGAGTAGTTCTACCAATATCATATCCAGGGTTAATATCAGGTTTTGTCCTGGTTTTCACGGGTTCTTTAGGAGAAATGATTGTTCCACAGGTTTTATTAGGGTCGCCTAGATATATGTTGGGTCAATGGATCTATGAATTAACATTCACATTCAGAAGATTCGGTGATGCCTCTCTCTTATCACTCCTATACCTTATTTTGACACTCGTGGTGCTAGGGTACGTGTCCAGGAGGAATGGTGCGAGGGAGATTATTCTATGAAGAGAATCGGGAGATTTCTAGCTTTATTGATTATATCGATTTATCTAGTATTTCTCTACTCACCTATAATTATAAATATCCTAGGCTCATTCTCCCCAAGGAAATATATCATAGATTTATCCACTCCAACACTTCATTGGTTTATAGAGGCGTTCTCGAATAAAGATGTTATAGCCTCCTCCACAAACTCCATTAAATTATCGATTGTCTCATCTCTAATATCATCACTAACAGGTTTCTTGGTTGGATACGCATATGTTATGAGGAGACCCCGGGGTTTTATTGATGTCATGATATACGTCCCGATAATAATTCCTGAGATCATTGAAGCATTTACATTAGCCATATTCTACATAACTCTTCGTGTAGAAATGGGTTTCACAACTGTTTTACTAGGCCACTTAACTTTTAATATAGCTTATGCGTTCGTTATAATTAGATCTAGAATAGATCTTATTCCAAGAGAAATTATAAATGTAGCCAGAGTTTTGGGGGCTAACGACCTATATATATTACTCAGAATAGTTCTGCCACTAGCACTCCCAGCTATACTCTCATCTATATTTCTCACATTCGCGTTATCTTTCGACGATCTTATAAAAACATTATTTACAAGTGGACCTGGTTTCAAGACTCTACCTGTGCTCATATGGAGTAAGGTTGGTAGAGGAGGCATAACTCCTGAGATAAATGCTATTACAACCATTATTCTTTTAATATCACTCTCTATCTCTCTTGTATTGACATATATTATTAGAAAAGATCTTGAGAAGCTAAGTTGAATCACGTTGTGTAGGGTATATCTAGTTTATTGAAAACCTTCTCCACGAATGAGAGACCTAATTTCTCAAGAGTTGATCTTCTAGGGATACCTTTATTGTCCCATCCTCTTAATTCATAGTAGTATCTAAGCATATCAATGTATTTATCTCTATCAAGTCTTGATCCTTTTAACGGGCCTTTTGTTAAAGGCTCTTTAAACCATCTCGGTGGAGGAGTATCTATATCTATGCTCCACTCCTTACCCTCTGCATAGAATTCACGTATCCAGAAACTTCTGATCAGTGTGTAGATCCTATTAGCTATCTCATGGATATCATCCCATGAAAAACTTATCCCAGTGGATGCTTTGAGTAGCCTGGGATAATAATCCAGATCTATGGATAACTCAACCCATGGGAATCTACAAGTGGTTAAACTCTCAAACATTCCTCCCCTAATATTCTGCATCCATATTAATCTCTCAACCTTCTCCTTAGAATATATTCCACGACCCATCTTAACATCTTGTACTATGAACCAAGCATCTTTGTGATGAGCCCCTATAGGAGATGTGCCATATGCCAACGCCATGCCCTCCGCCGCGTGGCAGTCATATGCGGAGATCTCTAGACCCTTAACATGCATTGCAAAATCCTCGGATCCTCTTATTCTCTCAGATGCGTATTTGACGCCATTAGCTAATAAGTCCCCTACTCCTCTTCGATACACTATATCCATAGCTAATTTCTCAGCTTCTTTATAATCCCCCCACTCAATTTTGTAATCAATTAATCTCTTCTCTGAAGCCTCCATAGCATAAGCTAATACACCACCTAGGGATATAGTATCTAGACCATAGGCGTCAGCAATATAATTCAGTCTCGCGACCCTATTCAAAGGAGCTATACCTAAGTTAGATCCTAGCATAGCAATATTCTCATAGTCCAACTCAGACTCTCCTGAGGCTACATCATTAACATATTTAACGACGTGTCCACAAGGCATATTACATAGAGGACATCCCTTTTGGCGAATACGCATACTCTCAAGCATGTATCCATCAATTCCAGCATAAAAATCAAATAATCCTTCGCGGAAATTATATGTTGGGAGAACAGAATTTATCTGAGCCCACTCAACAGTAGCTACAGTACCCTGCCTCATCCAGAACCCATAGCCTGATGAGTTCTTAACAGCATTATACGCATCGAGACCTACTCTAACAAGTTCTTTCCTGTCCGAAGGCTCAGGATCTTTGCATCCTCTGAGAACAACAGCCTTAATTTTCTTAGAGCCCATCACAGCCCCCATACCAGGTCTGCCACCTGATCTTCCGAATTCACTAACTACTGTAGCGAATCTTACTAGATTCTCTCCAGCCGGGCCTATTAGTAATGTTCCTACTCCCTTACCGAATTTCTCCACCAATTTATTCTCTGTGTAATGAGCATCTCTACCCCAAAGATCATCTGCATCTGCGAATTGAACTTCTTCGCATGATATATACAAGATCACTGGTTTAGAAGCCTTTCCTCTAATAACAATAGCATCATAACCTAGTCTTCTCAACTCAACAGCTGCTCTCGCACCAATATTACCATCTCCATACCCCCCTGTCAAAGGTGATTTCGATGCCACAACCATCTTACCAGAGCTTGGTAGAGAATACGCTGTTAAAGGACCTACAGCAAATATCAAATGATTATCGGGAGAGAACGGATCTACTCCCACGGGATTTAGATCCCAGAGAAGTTTTATA
>CAZFDB010000066.1:0-6692 GCA_964517475.1 uncultured Desulfurococcaceae archaeon
TAACAAGAGCGATGAGGTAGTATGGAAACTCACAAGGTTTGCGTATAGGAAGCTACAACACTCAATAACTTCAAAAGCACTTGAATACAACACTCCACTCATTGTTGTAGACCCGAGGAATACCTCAACTACGTGTCCTAGGTGCGGAGAAAAACCAGTATTCATTTATAGACTAGGTATCTGTAGAAGATGTGGGTTTGCAAGAGATAGGGATGTGATTGGAGCTATGAATATATGGCTCAGAGCACTTCACGCATATGCGGGGGAGCCAGGGTCTCCCCTAAGAACCCCCGCAGTGAAGAATGAAACCAGACAGAGCGGGGCTGTTTCGTTTTTCATGATTATTTGTTTTGTTTATTTTTTTGGTTTAAGGTTCTCAAGGCAATTAGATAGTTTGTTGTTTCTTTCGGATCTGCGAGTAGTGCTTAAGTTGTTGTAGAAAGACTTATAAGCATACAAGTAAAATTTTTGTCGGCGAGGATAAAGTCTCCCGAGGCGATGGGAGCGTTGCTCCAAGTCTCGGGGCCTAGCCCTAGATGGGAGCCTCGTGCCGTTAGGCTCGACAGCCGCTCATGACCCCATGCTAATAACTCGTGAAGCGTGGGTGAGGTGGAAGTCCCTAGATGCAACGAATAAATAATGAGAATGAACATCTAGGGACAAACGGAAACAAGAATGAGGGGGATGAAGAAAATAATTACAAGTATTCACAAATAATTAAAAATATCGTTTAGACCCGAACCCTCTCCACTCATAAATTTTCTCAATGCTTCATCTAGAGGAATTGGTTGTTTCGTGTCTATGTAGTATATCTTTACATCATTCTTAGTTAATTTATAGAATGCTCCGGATCCTAACTCAATTGCTAAAACAGCATCTATCTTATGAGAAAGTATTATATCAATAATCCTTGATCTCTCCTCTCTCCTCCTACTCCAATAGGGATCCTCAATTATCTGGGTCATCTTATAATTACTATCCCCGATCTCTATAAGTGCTATATATGGTGATCTTCCGAAATGCTTGTTTAGGAATAATCCTTTGCTGGACTGTAGAACTGGTGCGGCGATCAGCATTTTTCCAGAACCATATTGAGATAATATTTACTGCTTATAAGATCTTGACCATGGTTTCTTAGAAACTTAAATACTGGGACCCGAATCGGGTTTATGGTTGATTTTAAATGGGTATTATCAGGAGCGTCACTATGCATTTAGCTGATTATCAGAAAATTATGAGGAGCTTAGATCTCTTAGAGAAATTCTCCTCGGAGTTGGTTAAGAGAGGCTATCAGATTTGGAGTAGGAGAATATCTTTTCCAATTGCCAAGGATAATATATTCAGAGTATGCGACTATATCCACTCTAACTATGAGTTGCTCAGCAGGTATTTTATAGCGGCTTTCATAATTGATCCTCGTGAGAGTAATATTCCTTCGGGAATAGATCTATTCGCATGCATGATTAATCTAAAGAACACTTTCTCAACAATACTCGTAGCAGAGGATTACATAGATAAAGTACTTGGATTCATGAAACAATTCTACTCAACTGAGCAATACGATGTTTACACAAGATTCGCTGGAGTAGTTGGTGAATGGGTCATGACACCCTACTTCCCATCAAGCCCCTCACTAGTTGGTGAGGACACGATGACGATTGCTCTGAGATACATTGATTTATTCGATAAAGGATTTTCGGGGGGTGGTGGCTACAGAGAACTAATTAATTGGTTGAGAGAACTGGATTCATCGGCTAGGGAGATTGCTGAGAGTATTGGTTTGGGGTATGGGGGTATTGACGCTAGTTTATCTCCTTGGATGGAGGAGAGTGTTGCTGAGCTAGTTGAGAAATACTCTGGTGAAACAATTGATTCTCCTGGTGTGGCTTATACGATTTATAGAATGAATAGATTCATTGATGAAATAATATCTGTATCAGGGATCAGGAGAATAGGTTTCAACGAGGTTATGCTCCCTGTTGAGGAGGATAATTTACTTAAGAAAAGAGTTGCTGAGGGTAGATTAACACTTACGAAACTTCTCAGATTAACTCCTTACTGTATAGTTGGTGTTGACATGATTGTTGTTCCTAGGAGAAGGTTCTCACTAGATAAATTCATCCTAGATCTATTAACAGTTTACAGGATCAAGAGAAAACCACTTGGCTTCAGAGTTATTCCCGTGGACAAGGAACCTGGCTCAGTAATAGATCTCGGTAGATTCGGATCTGCAGTGGTCGCAGACATATGACTCCATTGAAGATCAAGAGACTAGGTCAAGGATCTCCTTAGATATATAGCCCATCTCAATAATCTTCTTCCTCTCATCTCTCTCATATCTATACAGAACATCAGCTTTACTCTTCTGATAATCCCATGGAGCAGCCAGAACCAAATCCCCTGGGGAGATCCATACCTTCCTCCTAAACTTACCAGGGATCCTACCCATTCTCTCAACACCATCAGCACATAACATCTTTACCCAATCAGCACCTATTATCTCCGTCACAACACAGACAACCTGACCCTCCGCGGGCACCAGAAGTTCTTTTGATGCCGATGACTCATCTTTCTTCTTACTCAAACTATTGCATCACCAAATAATTATTGTAGTGAAGATATATATTATTGGTTAAGTAATGAATAACTCCTATACTCCTATGAAGAGGTTTCACGAAGATCCTTGACAACAACATATTCTGTATCAACTATTCTGAAACCAGTGTTTAGCAATGTGTTTAGTATAGAGTTCTTAGAAGCGTCGACAGGGATCAAAATATTACTTATTCTATAACTATACTCCTCAAGAATTCTTTTCACAACCCTCATAATATACATGAGAGTTATTGAAGAATCATTAAATACGAGAGCTAGTCTCTCAATGAGTAATTGATTTCTCTCAATACTAATTGACGCTACACCAACAATTCTACGACCTTTATAAATCTTAATAATTATTCTCTTCTCTCTACTTCTCTCATAGATAGCTTCATCAGGATCTCCTGTGAACCTGTTCCAAACAGCTGATTCAAGAAATATTTTTCTTCGGATCCCAATACCTCTTCTTGTATTAACATAGATCTTGTATGAGTAGTCATTATCAAAGAAATCTTCATCTCCAGGAAGCTTATCAATAGAGTCGATACCTAATATCAATACAATATTCCTGATCCTATACCCAGATTTGAGATAAAGTGATAGTGCTCTAAGATTACTATGCTTAACTGTTAAATAGATCTTCTCAAAACCCTCATCTCTGAATAATTTCTCCAGTAGATTAAGCATTGCCTTACCGAACCCCATACCTCTGTAACCAGGATCTATTGCTAGAGAATCAATATACACGCTTCTCCCAAGACTATATCTATAGACCAATGCAAAACCTACTGAGAAGCCATCACCTGTCTTGAGAATATAGATACCGACCCTTCTACTTCTACTCCTAATAATATTTCTGAACCAGTCATCATCCTCATCATCTAGAAACTCTCTACTTAATTTATAGATCCTTAGTACATCATTTATGTCATGAAGAGAAGCTTTTCTTAAATAAACTTTACTAGACGAATCATCTTCTGAACCCGATTCATTCTCCATATAATCTATTCCCTGCCTACACCGATGAATACTCATGTTCACAGAGGTTAATAAGTTTTTCAATCTAACCCCCCGCCTTGAAGGGCGAGGCTTTCAGTTGTAGTATAGATCAAATAATAGATAACTTTTCTATGAGAGGAAGCAGATTCCAGTCAATAAAGTAATGATCTTTGAAGTACATGATCCTGTAAGCCCTAGACCTCGTATACGCCTTGATAATAGGAGTTTTAGTAAGCATCTTAACTCTTCTATCAATAGTTTCTTCACCATCTTCCAACTCTCTTAGTAGAGTTAAAGTTGCTACATAGAAGAAGTATTTATCATCTACCCCCACATCTTTGAGTGGGACACTTCTAATTAAGCACATCTTCTCTATCCAAGTTGGGTTGTCAGGACTCTTATTCCTATAAAAACCTAGTAATCTAGCTGGTAGATAAAATAATACGATACGTTTAGATCTCTCTATCAATAATCTTCTGAATGAGTAGGCGTCTCCCCTAACTACATCTATGGATGTCTTAATTAAGCGTTTGAAACCGCCGTAGCGTTTTTCTCTAACAATGACATAAGGTGAGTATGCAGCATTCATACCTATTAAAGTAGGTACAAATTCATCAAATTCTACACGAGAAATAAACTCTATGTCTTCACCATAGTTCAGATCTCTCCAACCACCTCTTGATATCAAATATTCTCTCTTAGCAACTAATGTTCCATTGGATAATAATCTTCCACCTCTCATGGTGGCGTAATCAATTAATTTATGGAAAGCATCATTATATATTGTGTCTAAATCAAAATACAATGCTAGTGATCCCTCGCTACATTTCATTAGAGCTATATTTCTTCCCAGCCCACGACTACTTCTATAACGATAGATTCTCAAATTATACTCTTTCCTCAACCTCATTAACTCCTCCCAAGTCCCATCCGTGGAATAATTATCAACAATAACAATCTCAGCATCAGGTCGCCAAACACTTTTAATCGATTCTTCGATGAAGGAGACATTGTTATAAACTGTTCCGTAAATACATATATTCATTATACACCCCTCGATTCATTTCTAATAAATATAGTATTTTTGCAGTGCTAAAAATCTCTCTGTTTAAAACACGCGTAATTTAAGAAGTGTTAATTAGGATGATACGTATCTTGTTAATCCACGGTTAAGATTATTGGAGTAGATCTCGCGTAAATGTCTTCTGATTATATGTCTGATTATATGATGGAGACCTCATCGAATTTATCATTCTCTACAATCTCAATTTATTAATTTTAGTTTATGTAAATTGTTTGTCTATGAGACTTGAATTAATGTCTTATTCTAGTCTTCTTAATACTTTCTTCTAAGTAGAGTTTATTTATGTACTCAATCCTTGATCTTCTATATATCTCGAGTTTATCTCTATATAAATCATTGATCTTGTTTGCTAACTTAAGTACTTTCTCTTTAAAATCTTCTGAGACATTGTACCATGTAGCGCTGCTTCCTTTGGTTATTATCATGTATTCACTCATTAAATAAACTGTTCTGGCTACGTTAGCGAGATCCATTACGAAGCTCATGTTCTTAAAAGGATCCTCTTCTCCTGCGTGATAAGCTATTGCCCACGGAGGTATTATCATACCCATACTATTCATAGTGATCATTAGATTCTGGAGAACAGCTATAGAGCCTGTATCATTACCCACAACAACGAAACCAGCTACCTTACCCTCTAATCTACTTCTACCGGAGATAAATATCTCGTTCTCGAAACTCGTTAATCTATCAATAAGACTCTTTAGAGGACCCGGAACATTGAACCAGTATATTGGTGAGACTATCACTAATCCTATGCTTCTATCAATTGCGTAGAAGATCTCTCTAGCATCATCATTAATGATGCATGGGAATCTGCAGAGTTTAACATCATCCGAGACACATCCTAGGCAAGGCTCCATCCTCATGCTATAAATATTAAATACCTGTGTCTCAGCCCCCAACTCCTTGAATAACTCATCTAGGAAACTCGAGATCTTTGCGGCACTTCCATATTCTCTAGGTGAGGAGTATAATATTACTACACGGATCTTATCATCAGCACTCTCCAATTAACGCACCAAGTAACCTAGTAATTTTATGCTGAGGGATTTAAGCTTAAGTCGCTACTCAATAAAATACTAGTATCAGAAGATCGATTATTAATAGAATTATTAGAAGAATTATTGATATGGTCTCTAACCTAGGTCTCCTCAGGAGGCGTAGGATTCTTCCTAAACCGAATCCTCTCTTCACAAATCTCTTTTTCGGGACTTGAACAACTATTTCTCTACCCAAAGAAACAAATTGTTTAGCTGGGGATGATTTCTTCTCAATTGATTCTCTCCCAAGATCTATTGATAATGAACTATCTCTATCTACTCTCAGAATATTTCTGTAGATAATATTACCACCATTAATAACCTTGATCTGGTAAGTACCTACCGGTAGCTCAAGAACCTCTCTACTTCTCCTAAACTCATATCTACTTAATAATCCTTCGGAACCCTCTATCTCAATAACTAATCTCCTCAGATCCTGCTCCTTAATATTCTTCATAAACATCTCAACTCTGTACTTATCAGGTTTATCAATATTAACTAGCGGCTTATACTCTGGATAACTCTTCTTAACATAATCAATTACTTGATCAAATATTTCTTTGATGAAGGAATAAACCCTCTCCTTAATCTCTATAGAAGCACCTGTTCCATAAAGAAAATCTCGATAGGATCTAACAAATATCTCAAGGGCTTCATTCAGTCTAGAAACGCTGCAGAGCCCCGAAGGCTTCTCACAGAATCTCCATAGATTATCTCTGAAGATCAGGAGCCATGGAATAACATATTTCTCAATAACAGGATCCTTTGATAAAGCAATATATCTATTAATGATTCTAGAAACTATGAAATGAATATCAATCAATGACTCATTTGAAGAATTACTATTATCTCCCAAAGCTACTATTAGAGCACCCAATAAAAATTCTTTGTAGAGAAATAAAGTTTTTTAAGAGTATTAGGAGCCTTAAACCTTATGTGGTGGGCCCGGAGGGATTTGAACCCCCGAC
>CAZFDB010000067.1:0-6688 GCA_964517475.1 uncultured Desulfurococcaceae archaeon
GGATCCACATGCTTGGTTGTTGCACCTGATAAACCGTGGATTGATGCAGGGGATCTTGAGGAGGCGTATATGATATATAGAACATATAATTCTGCTAAGAAAGATCTTGAGAAAATAAGATGTAGAGTAATTGTGAGAGGTATTGGACAATGAGATTATCTCTGATCACTTTATCAATAATTTTTTTAGTAGCAATGTTTATCTTCACAACCCCGATCATTGTCTCCGCTGAGTTAAGTAAAGACGCCATCGATGATGGTGTTTCTGGGTTGATGAAGGATCTTGAGTATCTCATAGAGTTAGCTAAAGAAGGACCTCCCGAAGCTGTTGTGGAAAATATAGAGGTTAAATGGGAGGATTATAAGGGTGAGTTTAAAGAATTCTCAATAGCGTTTTAAGGCGAAGAATAGTATTTTCCAATTCTTAGTTCTCTCTATTTACTTATAATAGAGTAAACTGCTTAGTGGTTTATTCATCAATTCTCTTTCAACTAATCTCTCAAGTCTTTTTCTCGCCTTATTAATTAATTCTCCTAATTCAGTATTCCATTGATCATTGTCTAGAATATCTTCTATCTCCTTGACAAAGTTCTGGACACTTGAACTCGCTTTATCGATTTTTCCTCTAAGGATTAGGGCTTTGCTCCCAATAATATATTCTATAGAAACTATGTACATACCTAGATCCAATGCTTCATAAATTTTAAGACTCGCGTTGTAAGAGTTGCTAACATGATCTTCTTGAGAAGCTGATGTAGGAGCTGTAAATATACTTGATGGGTAGAGTAGTGAAGAGATCCTGTTAAGAAGAGCTACCATAGTATATTGAGAAATCATATACCCAGTATCAGGGCCTTTGGTTAAGAATGGTGGTAGACCTCTACTCAACTTAGGATCGAGTATACTAAATACTCTCCTCTCGCTCTGAACTAATGCTTGGAATAATGGTGTTGATAAATTCTCCATGGCACTCGTTATGTATATCCCATAGAAGTTTCCACCACTAACGCACCTCTCACCATCAAAGATCGGGTTATCTGTTGAAGAGTTTATCTCTGTATTAATTATGGTTCGTGAGTATCTGAGAGTATCGTAAAAATTACCTAGTATCTGAGGAATAGTTCTGAAACTATATCTGTCTTGTATAATATCTCTTCTATCAATTGAGGTATCTGATAATAATTCTCTCAAGATCTCGGATACCAGAGATACACCGAATTGTTTCTTTGCTTCACCAATAATTTTGGAGAATGGATCTAGAGGGGAAGCCATTGCCTCAAGAGATATTGCTGAGGTTATTAGTAGAGAAGCAAGTAATTTATCTGCTAGATAGAGAGCGTGTGAAGCTATTGAGAGACTCATAGCAGTATTATTAATGAGGCTCAAGGGATCCTTAACATCTATTCTTGGAATCAAGATATTTTTCTCAGATAAAATCTCTTTAGATGATCTAATAGATCCTTTTTCATCAATTACGAGACCCTCTCCATATACTGCTAGAGCAATATAAGACATTGGAACAAGATCCCCGCTAGCCCCCAACGAACCATATTTTGGGACAAGAGGTGTTATATTTCTATTTATAAACTCTACCAAGGTATCTATGATCACGTAAGATGCAGCTGAGAAACCTAGGCTTAATTGCTTAGCTAAGATAAGCATTGCTCCCCTTACAAATTCCTTAGGTAAATACTCACCTACACCAGTTGCATGTTGCATTAATATCTTTCTATAAATCTCAGAGAGATCTTCTCGAGAAATTTTTGCTTCTAATTGAGCTCCTAAACCTGTTGTTGCACCATAGCACTCGCCCTTCTCTAGGTACTTAAGAAAATTCTCTCTAATTCTCGCAATTTTATCTCTAAGGAAAGGATCTACTTGAACCTTATAATTGTTGCAATAAGATGATAAGACTACATCGCGATAATCTAGATCCTTGCTCAAATCAATTTCTCTGGGAGAACAAGTAACGATCATTTATCTTCCTAAAATAGTTTATAATATTCCTATCTAAAAATATTTCGGCGCTGTACTCAAGTAAATTCCTCATAAATTTACTTAATATCAAATATATTGTATGGTGAATACGTGACTAATTGGGGTATTTTTAAAGATCTGTTGATTCAGGAGATACGTTCCTTCATAAAAGATCCTGGCGATGTTAAAGTGAGAGATATTATTAAGAAATCGGATTCCTGTGATCCAGATTGTATATGTGTATTAGGTTATCCATGGGATTGGTCAACGGCGGGTTATCCCGGGGCTAGATATGCGCCAAGTGTATTGAGAAAATATCTTTATGAAATAAATGTTTCGGAGGATCTCTGTATATGTGATTTAGGAGATGTAAATATAGCTGCGGGAGATCATGTGATCAGCGAATTTAGGTTGAGAGAGGTTTTGAGGAGGATAATAGGTTTCTGCAGAAGTTTCATTGTTTTAGGCGGAGATCATTCGTTGACACGAGTTGTTCTTGATGAAGTCATTAAGTATTTTGGTGAAATCTCTTTCGTGATGTTTGATGCGCATCTTGATATGAGAAGAATTAGTGAGGGGAAATCTTCAGGGACTCATCTAAGAGAAATCATAGATCAATACAAAAATATTATTAAGACCGTGATCGTGGGTTTCAGAAGAAGATATAATCCCAAATACATGATCGATTACGCTGAAAATAATAATGTTTCACTAATAAGTATTGATATGATCAAGAATAATTATAATGAAGCCAAGAAACTTCTATCAGAGAGTGTTAGGGGTAGAAAAACATATGTGTCTATAGATGCCGACTCTATAGATCCGTCTCAGTGCCCAGGAGTTAATGCATTGGTGCCAGATGGGCTATACACTAGGGAATTAATAGATCTATTAAATATAGTTAGTGTTGAAAGCGAGAGAATTATTGGAGGAGATATTGTTGAGATTGTTCCACTGCGAGATTTTAATGATATATGCTCAAGAAATATAGCTTACATAGGTTTTGAGATTATTAGGTATATATCTATGTCTAAGAAGTATTAGAGTATATTATCTCGCCTTTTTTAATCACATATCTAATAAGATCTCTTCTTCTCTCATAACCAATGAACCTATAGCTGGGAAGATCCCAGATAACTAGATCTGCAAGATATCCAGGATTAATAGAGCCTCGTAGTCTAAGATTTAATGCATACGCAGCATTAACAGTGACGCTAGCCAATAGATTAGCTGGTGGCAGAGAGAAATATATTGATCCTAGATTAAGCACATCAATCATATCTAGATTCATTATCGCGGGTGAATGATCAGTTGTTAGCGTCACTACAACTTTATTCTTAATCATACTCTCCACATTAGGTCTTTTCTTAGCTATGTAGAGGGCTGTTGTTGGAGATAGAACAGCTACAATATCTCTTCTCCCTATCTCCTCAATATTTCTATCCGGTGTATGGTTTAGATGATCTATGGTTCTACTATTTAACTTTATACCCACATCGCTACAACCTATATACGATAACTCATCTGCGTGTAGTCTAAGTAGAAAATCTTGATTCTTGGCAATTGACAAGATCATGTGTGTCTCCTCGGGGGTGAAGGCTCCTATATCGCAGAACACGTCTATAAAAGATATTCCTAGTGATCTAGCCTTAGGAATCAGTTTCTCTATGAAGAGCTTTAGAAAATCCTCTCTATTGATTGTTGGAGGGATCACATGAGCCAAAAGTGTTGGAATTGCATCTATTTTAGAGATCTCTTTAAATAAACTTAATATTTCTAGTAAAAAGATCTCTTCTTCTACATCGAATCCGTAACCTGATTTAATCTCTACGGATGTGACACCACTCTTGACTAGTTTACTAACTCTTTTAATTAGAAGATCTAGTAATTCTTCTCTTGAGGATTCAGAGGTTTCTCTCATAGTCCTAACTATCCCTCCGCCACGAGCAAGGATCTCATCATATCGCTCACCTAAAGCTAATTTCTCAAATTCATCGTCTCTAGACCCCTTATAGATCAGGTGCGTATGCACGTCAATTAAACCAGGTGTGACTAGACTGTTTTCAGCATCAATTATCTGCTTAGCTGAGAATTTTGATAAATTACTTTTTTCACCTACATAGAAAATTATTCCATTTTTGATAGCTATGATTCCATCATATATTAACCCTATATCATCAGCTTTTGCGTATCCCCTAATTACCTTGGGTAATGTGGCAATCTCCGAGATATTGGTTATCAAAATATCTACTTTGAATATATCTATGCACCTTATGAAATTACTTGATCATTGGAGCTTTAATCTTCTTCTCCTTAATTATTCTAATAGATGTTTCGTATCCAGCATCAGCATGTCTCACAACTCCTATGCCAGGGTCCACTGTGAGAACCCTCTCAGCTCTTAAATCACTTTCTCTACTACCATCTAGTACGAGACCGAGTCCCGCATGTATACTATAGCCTATTCCCACACCGCCTCCATGGTGCACACATACCCATGTGGCTCCAGCAGAGGCGTTTAGTAATGCGTTTAGAATAGGCCAATCAGCTATTGCGTCTGAACCATCTCTCATTCCCTCAGTTTCTCTATATGGCGAGGCGACAGATCCTGTATCAAGATGATCTCTACCAATCCATATCGGCCCTATCACACCTTTTCTAACAAGCTCATTTATTCTTAGACCAAACCTAGATCTCTCGCCATAACCTAACCAAATAACTCTAGCTGGTAATCCCTGGAACTTAACGAATCTTCTTGCATTCTCAATCCATCGAACTAATCTCTTATTATCACTGAACATATTAATAACCTCATCATCTAAAACCTCTATATCCTTAGGATCCCCGATCAATGAGGTCCATCTGAATGGGCCTCTACCCTCCTCGAACATTGGTCTTATATAAGCCTGGACGAAGCCTGGGAAAGCAAATGCTTCTTGGAAACCTGCTTCATAAGCCATTTTCCTAATATTATTACCATATTCAAAAACAACTGATCCTCTCTTCATGAAGCCTACCATAGCCTCTACTTGTCTCCTCATACTCTCCATACTCATTCTCTTATATCTCTCAGGATCTTTTCTTCTAAGTTCCTCAGCTTCCTCAACACTTAATCCTGAAGGCACATAGCTTAACGGATCATGTGCCGGCGTCTGATCTGTTACCACGTCAGGTTTAAATCCTTCTTTATACAACTGCCAATATATATCTGAAGCATTTCCTAATAGACCTATTGAATACCCCTCACCTCTCTCCAGATACCTATGAGCTAGATCAAGAGCTTTGTTGAGATCATCAGTCCAAGTATCAAGATAACCAAATCTTATTCTTCTCTCAATCATTTTCTTATCAATTTCAACAACAATTGCTACACCCCCATTCATCTTAACAGCTAAGGGTTGTGCTCCTCCCATCTCTCCTAAACCTGCCGTAAGAACTAGTTTACCCTCTAAGCTACCCCCGAAATGTTTCTCTGCTGCGAAAGCAAAAGTCTCGTATGTGCCTTGTAATATTCCTTGAGTACCTATATAAGCCCAGCAACCAGCTGTCATTTGACCAAACATTGTTAAGCCTCTGGCCTCTAATTCTCGGAAATAATCCCAGTCAGCCCATTTAGGAACTAGTAAAGCATTGGCCATAACGATCCTTGGCGCCAATCTATGTGTCCTGAATACCGCGACAGGTTTTCCACTCTGGATCACAAGAGTTTCGTCGCTCTCCATAGTTAGTAGAGTATCAACAATAGCCTCAAAAGACTCCCAGTTTCTACAAGCCTTACCAGTGCCTCCATAAACAATGAGGTTCTTAGGATCCTTAGCTACATCAGGATCAAGAACATGGAAAAGCATTCTAAGAGCACCTTCGATCTGCCAATCTTTGCTATCAACATGAAGTTCTCTCCCCCTAATAGCTCTAACACTTCTAGTCGCAGGATCGTAGTAGCCTTTCTCTATAAGCTTATTAATAGGTCTATTGGAGTAAGTGGGGTAAGAATTCAAGAATATCACCTAATAAATAGTTTCTTAAAAAAAATGTTTAGAACGCTCCTAATAGATGAATAAATCAATGTCTCATATAAATGATCTAACCGGTGTCAAAGATCTTGATAAATAAGTGTGGGATCCGGCGTAGATGTTATAGACAAAAACTAGTTGCTGGGCTCTTAATCTAAGGTATTACTAAAATCTACCGGTTCGAACCTCGTAGTGTGTAGGTAGATCGTAGAGAGGTTTCCCCGACAATATCCACTTACTTATCCAATAAATCATTTTTCTAAGCGGGACTTTAGGATAACCAAAATAATCAAATATCTTCGAAGCATTATTAAGTAGAGCTGTATCCATTATCTCTCCAGTGAATACAGGTTTTCTACCGAATAATCTACCGAATTCCTCAGCAACCCATTTAACGGATATTATCTCAGGTCCTGTCAAATTCAATATCAAAGGTGGATTAGACGCTAGTCTAAGAGATCTGAGAACATAGTTATTCGCATCCCCCTGCCAAATAACATTGACATAATTCATTGATAGATCTATTGGCTCACCTCTATAAACCTTAAGAGCTATATCAACTAAGACACCGTATCTGAGCTCACATGCATAATTAAGTCTAATAATAACACCCGAGGCCTCCCGATTCCTCTTAATGAAGTAACTCATGATCCTCTCTCGTGCTAAAGCTGACCAAGCATACTCGCCGATGGGACCAAT
>CAZFDB010000068.1:0-6679 GCA_964517475.1 uncultured Desulfurococcaceae archaeon
CGTTACTAGCTAAACTTGATATACTGCCTAAAATAGTTAAACCGAGAATTATTGTAGCATACGAAGACGGTATCATATTCACTGAGAATTCTCTGAAGCTAGATATTTCTAAATATAGATCCTCATATGAAGAAGCTGTTAGAAACGCGTTGAACTTGGCATCAGAGCTAGTTATTCCAGACGTAAATGTACTAAGAATCGTTTTGACAAAAGCGTATAATAGAGCTATTAACTTAGCCACGGAATTAGGCGTGATAAGTAGTGAGAATATAACATATCTACTACTAAAAGCAGTATCTAGAGCAAATGCTCTCGCGTTTAGACTAGGTCTAATTCAACCCATTGAGCAACCAGTTAAACAAGAGGTTAAGAAAGAGGAGGCTAAGGAGGAGCAGGAGGAGAAGAAAGAAGAGGTGTCTGAGGAAACCATTGCGGAGGGTCTCTCAGCACTATTCGGATAATAACTTATTGTAACAAAACAGATCTTAATTAAATATAAGATGATTTTCACATAATGAATTAAGTGGTGGGGATTATTTTGGAGATAGGTACTGGAGCAACAGCCGTTGGGTTAAGACTCCAGGACGCGGTAATTTTAGCAGCGGAGAAAAAATTCTCTTACGGAGGATTTGTTTTAAGCAGATCTGTGAAGAAGATTTTTAGAATACATGATAAAATAGCGATAGCAGCTGCAGGATTATTCGCTGATATGCAGACAATCTCAAGAATAATAAGCAACGAGATAAGATACTACGAGATCTCAACTAAACACCCCATAACTGTTAGAGGCGCAGCCAAGCAGTTATCAATGATACTCTACTCGTATAAATACATGCCTTTTTTAACAGAGATTGTTATTGGTGGAATAGATCAGGAGGGGCCTCACATATATGTTATGGACCCTGTAGGATCTTTGATAGAGGATGATTTCGCTGCTGTAGGCACTGGCGCGCAAATAGCTATTGGGATCCTTGAGAGTAGATATAGAAAAGATCTTGATCTTAATGCAGCAGTGGAATTAGCTGTTGAGAGTATAAAAATAGCTTCTAGAAGAGACACAATGTCGGGAGAAGGTATAGACGTGGCTATTATAACTGAAAATGATTATGTGGAGAGATCCTATCCTATTAAGTGAGGATAGAGATTTATTACAATAGATCTACTAAAATTATCATTTGTTCAAGAAATTCTTGCCAAGAAAATTATTATAGAGCCACTGAATCCCAGACCTAACATAGTTGTTGGACTAGACGTATCATATGATAAAAAAACTAATAGATGAGTTGCAGCAGCTGTAGCAGTAGATAGGAGAGATCTTAAAGTAGTGGATTATAGTGTTGTGTCTGGAGAAGTCTCATTCCCGTATATACCGGGGTACTTAGCATTTAGAGAGGCTCCTCTAATGCTTAAAGCATTTCTTAAACTAAAGATCAAGAATAGAGATCTTATTATTATGGTCAATGGTCATGGAATAGCTCATCCAAGAGGTCTAGGTATCGCTAGTCACATAGGACTTGTTCTAAACAAACCTAGTATGGGGGTAGCCAAGAAATTATTAGTAGGTGAAGTATCAAGAATCAGTGGAAGAGAAGTAATTATTTTAAACAATAGAATAGTTGGTATAGTAGTATCAGGTGAGAGATCCAAGGAAAAATACTACGTAACCATTGGATACAAGATCTCGGTAGAGGATCTAGAGTACTATATAGAGAGAACATTTAACTATAGATACCGCTATACAAAACCTCCTTACCCAATATATCTAGCAGATAAAATATCCAGAGAAGTTGCGAAAGGGACAGAGAGTTTATTTAAATGGATCTCTACTAGAAAACATATATTTAGTAAAGATCCTGATATTGAAAACCAGATCTGAGTCTTTGTAAGATTAATAAGTATCAAATATTAGACTTACTGGAGATAAGAAGTACTGGGACAAGACAATGATCATGTTACATATAACGAAGCTGAGAAACTCGGGAAGCGAAAATCATGAAGTGAGGATATCGATATATGATTCAGAGGGAAAGTTAATCGAAGAAATATCAAAGAGTTTTGAAGCAGACAAATATTTTATTACCGTAGAGAGAACAGGTGTCTTAATCAAGATCCTGAGCATGTCTTCTAATATGATTACCTTACTAATAAATAATGCTGCTCATGCTAAGATAGAATCAGATAAAGTGATTATTGTATGAAATCTAAAAAAGAGATCGAGCTTTACTTCGAGAGATCAAGAAGTAGAAGAAATCTACACGCTAAGAGAAGATTAGCTTATATAATATGCGATGAAAAAATAAGTGAGCCGTCCGGCACCAGAATCGAGACAAAAACTCTTTACTCTATTGGAGAAGCTTATATAATTAAAACAATTATACCCGAGAATTGTTATGCGGCTCAAATAGATCTTGTGATGAACTCCAGGAAAAAAGTGAAGGGTTACGTATCTATATATGACCATGAGGGTAGACTAGTTCTTAGAATGAAATACAAAAAATTGAAATTCAGGATAAGCTACGGCGATGGTAGATATAGACAAATCTTTTTAAGACTAATAAATCATCTCAAGATCCCTTACAAGAATATTAATTGGCGAAAAACTCAATGAAGTCTATCTACCATATCTTTCTTAAGAACGAGATACACTCTATGAAAATTACTATGAAGATATTGTAGAGATATGCTCCAAACAAGATCTAATCGGATCCTCTCTCTCAAATATTTCCATTGATCATAGCTCATCGCTAATATAACAGATCCTTCAGCTTTGATCAACTGCATTAATTCATTAAGTAGCATAACTAGGTCTCCAAAATCTCTCATACTAACAATTCTCGATCTTCTACCATACGGGATATCAGATATTACCGAATTCACCGATCCTGATCTGAGAGGTGGTTTGAAAGCATCTGCTTGGAATAGATCATGTTCTAGACAATTATTTCGGGTAAAAACTTCTCTAGCTTTATAAATTTTTCTTATATCAATATCAGAGAGAACTACTCTAAATCCTTTCTTGCAACTTTCGTAGAGTAGGTAACCAGCGCCTCCAAAAGGATCATATATTAAGAGATTTTCATCGCTTTTTCTAACTATTAGATTACTCAGGTATCTAGCATCGATTACCTTCATGGTTGCAGACTCATCTAGTTTAATACTCTCCTGTACACCTAGTTCTCTCCTATAAAGAGCACGTCCTACTATTACTAGGTTGCCTATTATGATACTTGTGTCAGCATCTTCAATATGGCATCGATCTAGTAGTTTCGTGATCTCGTGTGGACTTACTCTAATATATTTGTCCTTAATAACTCTTATTCTGAGTTCTCCTGATACACAGAGAAGATCTTTTAATGACCCAAGCGTTTCTTTTAGAACATGTACGTTATCAATATCCTCAAAAACCCATAATGTAATACCTAACTCCTTAATCATCGATGGAGCATTTTCTGTAAGTTTTACTATGAAATCTTCGTCATATATCCTATCCTCGCGATCAAAGATAATAATACCTGGCTCCATATGTATGATCCTTAGGTTCAGTATATTAGCGATAAAATTGGCTTCTGTCAATGCTGACTCAATACGATCCATTGACAGCAAGAAATATATTTTACCTATAAGATCTCTTCTAATTCTCATAAATATAATATCCTTGTCTAATAATGTGGTAATTTTTATTATTTTATTGAGAGTATGATTTCCTCATATTTACTTAAGTGCTTCTTTAATGAATATCCTTTTCTCCCAGCCATCTTCAAAAAGAATCTTATCAATGCTCTGAGTAAGAAGTTTTTACTACCCCTGATATAGTATCTAGATATAATATCCTCAGCCCAATAAATACTATGTTCAAACGCTACCCAAAGAGCCTCTATATGAGTTCTAGTAAGTTTCAACCCCTGTATCCCCGATTCTTTGTCTCGTTTCAACGCGCCCATAGGAACAAATATCATGGGAACAATAAGACTTCTATATGGTCTCAACCTCTTCAATAACTCCACAGTAGCTATCACATCATCTTCTTTCTCGCCTGGGAGACCTAGTATAAATGTTGCTGCTGGTATTATATGATGATCATGCATTATAGCAAATGCCTCCTCAACTATCGAGGGATAATCCTCGGGTTTATAAGGTGCTGCTTTAGCAGGCATGATGATCTTTGCTAATCTAACAGAACCGGTCTCTAAACCCACCTCAACACCTAGGTGGTTTTGATTAGTTTTTGAATAGATCATATCAGTTAATTTAGTTATTAACCTATACTCTCTCTGAGCAACAACTATAGCCGCCAAAGATGCATGGCTCCACGCTAAACCTTTATAATATTTTAAAGCTAATTCATGCAACTTAATTAAGGCATCTGGATTAGGAGTGACACCTTTAGCTCCATATAATAACACATCGTCGCTGTGAAGTATACCGGATGTGATACCATTACGTATATTAACTATTATTTCTTTCTCGATTTTCTCGAGAGGATAGTATCTCAGTGGTCTGAGAGTAACAGAGCAAAAACTACATCCCCGAGGACAGCCACGCATGATCTCCACTAAACCATTCACGCTAGGAGCCTTTATAGTAGAGATCTCATCTAGTGAAGGCGTGTCATGAACACCTACATATATGTATCTAGGAACTGATTCTCCGTTCATTAACTTCTTAACAAGTTCTGGAAGAACCCTTTCACTCTCACCATCTACGACTACATCTATATCAAAATTCTCCCAATAATTAGGTTCCCAGAACCATTGCCAAGCAGCTGGTCCTCCAGCAATTATTTTTAGACCTTTCTTCTTCGCTCTCTTAATATTATTTCCTGAGATAAATTTTATGAAACTTTTTCTATTCACAGGAATCTTCTTTGTAATTAACCACCACTCCGAGCTCGGAGGCCCATACGCAAAATAGTCGTGATGTCCTATCATAAGAATCTTTATCTTATTCAGATATCTATCTATATGATCAGGATCTATTACCGCGGCTTTGAAACCCTCATCTATTAATTTCGCCTCAACTTTACGTAAACCATATGGAGCTATGTGAGGTCTCCCGTATCTATCGACCTTAGGTTTTGGGCAACATATATACATCCAGAGAGATTCTGGCATATATAGCGATGGTCCTGTAGCCATGAATCCTAGGAATTCTCTTCCGTGATGATCGCTCATCATAGTTCTATCTGTTGTTATTGCTATATCTATATCTAATGTACTCACATATCTTCACCGAATACTCTATACTCTATTATTCTCTGACCAGCTTTAACTTTTAATAATTTGTTTTATAAGATCTCCTTTACTTAAATTATTAGGTTTTTAAATAATAGTTTAAGAAGTTCCTCATGTGATGAAACAAACATAATCTTGTCCTTATAGGAGTCCACGAAACACTCCTCACAATTCAAGGCTATAGGGAAACCAACTACATCAAATGCTGGTAAGTCCCATATACTATCACCTATATAGATAACCTCATTCTCGTCTAAACCTTTGGAATTAAGAATTTTCTTAATAACTAAACCTTTTCCAAAAGGCTCCACCACAGGTATTCCAGCAGGTATCAATGCCCCCCTAGAATCGAATATTAGATGATTAGCGTATACATCAGTTATACCCAATCTCTCACTAACTATCCTCCCTAAGATAGAGACACCACCACTGACAATAGCGAAATTTCTAACTCCTCTATTGATAGCTTCATCTATTAGTGCCCTTATCTCTTCGTATATACCAACCTTACTATAAGCATCTATGATCTCATGTTTAAAGATTTTTCTACCAGCATTTTTTAGAAGAGCTTCGATATCACAACTGATCCATCTCGCGTAAGATATCTCGCCCCTCAAATACTTCTCTTTACAAATATTAACAGAGCTAAGATCATCTCCTGGTGTAAAGAATTCGTGGAGATATCTCCACGAATTCTTTATCTTAGTAATAACACCGTCCATATCGAAAATAATGATCCTTGGTTTTCTCAAGAGATGTTCCTCCACAGATACTTTAAACGTAGAGTTAAGTGATCCACATTTTTACATAGGCTCATTAAGAGATTATTTATACCATCTCTTTTCAGAGCTGATATATCAATAATATCTCTCACTTCAATCCCGTTCTCAAGCATCGCGTTAATGGTTAATTCCCTACAATCTCTTAATTTTTTCTCATCAACAAGATCTTTTTTATTAAGAGATATTATTATAGGTTTTTCGAGGACCCCTATTTTCCCGAGTATATCGATAGACGTGTTAAGTTTCTCTAGGTAATCCTCCGGAGGATCTGTTGGATCTGTTAATAGAATTATAATATCAGAATACTTTATCTCGGAGATTACTGAGTGGAAAACATCTATTATCTCCGGAGGCATCTTTCTTATGAAACCAATAGTATCCGTTATAATCATCTCTCCACACGGCGTATAAATCAATTTGCTCTTGGGAGATAATGTTTTGAAGAGATGTGGACCTGTGATCTTATTATCACCGGTTAAAGTGTTATAGAGAGTGGTTTTTCCAACAGATGTATAGCCTATAATTGACACAGTGGGTAGACCAAGATCCTTTCTCTTAATAGTCTGTATTTCTCTCTTCTTCTTTATCTCTCTCAATTTCTCTGAGATCTTCGCTTCTTTTCTCCTAAGTGATTTAAATAGTGCCTCGTACCCATATGCTCCTGGC
>CAZFDB010000069.1:0-6653 GCA_964517475.1 uncultured Desulfurococcaceae archaeon
GATCCTTAGTAGGTGTCGCGGAAAAAGCTTCTTTATTGCGGATGAATCAACTATTTCAAATATTGTTCTCGAAAGCATTAACTCGGATCTTAGGGTATCCGGAGAGATATTAGCAGAATCAATTGAGCACTACGCTAATAACACCTTCTTAGGAAACAGCTCAAGATCTTTTATATCAGTTATTCAAGGACCTTATAGACACTATTTTTATTATGCGAGCAACGCGATGTACCCAATCGCGATATTTAATCTCAGCAACAGATCTGTTGAGTTTAGATTAGATATTTCCTCGAGAATATTGATTGTGAACCCTGAGAATATTGGTAGAGTAGAGATAATTGGTTATGTGAGAGATATTTTTCTAGTTAATAAAACAGATCTAGGAATAAATAAAATTATTGATCAATTAATTGATATAAGGAATCCAAGGAATTACACGGCTTATATGATATCGATCTCCACCAATACATTAACACAGCCAAGCACAACTTTAATCACCCCCGGCATCGTGGGGAGTAATCAATTAATTAGTTTAGATGAAGCTTTGGTAGCTGCCTACGAGGACTTGGGCGATGTTAGAGTTGCTCTTTTAAGCGATGGTTCTATTTTCCTGAACCAGGTCCTCAGATCGAGATATAACACTACTGTTCTCGAGATATATAGGTATATCATAGATAAATTATGTGATTCTTCTAGCAACTGTGTTGTTTTATTCGATGCATCTAAATACAGTGCAATTGATCCTTTGAACGCGCTTAAAAATCCCAACACAGCTGCTCTGATCCCGATGGATCAGATAATAGCATTTTTGTTAGCAAAGATCCTTCATCCATCAACTTGGTTTCCTCCTCTTCTCTCATGGTTTAATGATTTTGTTAATGAGATAATGAAGCTACCTCTTATGAAACCATTGATCACGTTACTTCTCTCACTCATAGTATCACTAGTATGGTTGAGGAGAGAGGTGATTCATAAAGATTATGTTTTGAAGGAGGTTGTTTATAGAGATATTCTTCATTATGAAAATCTGATCAACCAGATCCGTAGAGGAAGAATTATTATGACTAAGAAAGATTTCATTAATCTATACACATATGTGAACGATATCTTAAAAAATTACCTAGGAGTAGATCTGATTGATACAAGTCTTCCAGAGACCCTCTCAACATATGGATTAGATAAGGAATTCACGAAATCCTACCAGGAATACATGAATAAATACTATGAATTGGCATCTAGCAAGAGAATAATACATAGACTAAGACCTGTGCTCTGGAGAAGAGTTGTTAGAAGAGGAGCTGAGTTGACACTTAAGATGCTTAAAGAATTGGGTAAAGGTATCAGGTAAAGGTATCAGGAGAGATTTGGTGTAGAATATGTTTGTGAAAGAATATTCTACCTCGCCAACAACCAGATTCTCATACTACTTATTTGCTACAGGGGTCTTGTTTGCCTACGGGGTTGTGGAGAATGATCAGAGAATAATATTTCTTGGAATATCACTTATTCTACTAATTGTATTATTAAGAGGATTAGTAGAGGTTTCATTAGCTAATCTAAGTAAGATATCGATTAATCATAGCGTGAAGGGATATGTTGAGAAGAGCGAGTTGATTGTCTCATTTCATTTAAGAAATAATTCTCTGCTACCAATACTATTCGCGGAATTACTCGTTGATCACACACCTCATCTTAAGCGGGTGAGTAATGGGAGATTCATGATTAATTTATTGCCTAAGAGTTCTCTCGAGATCAAAGTCGTATTTATTGCTCGAGTAGGTGAGCATAGAATAGGTCCTTTGAAGATTGTTTTGAGAGATATTCTCGGTCTCTTCAGATCTCAGGAGATCATGATCTATGAAAAATTCTACGTAAGAATCTATCCGAGGACTGCGCAGACGACGCTGAGAAGGATCTATAGTTATGCTAGAAGCATAGGTTTATCGAGATCGAGGGAGGCGGGAGAGGGTGTTGAGTTTAGATCTGTTAGAGATTATAGACCTGGTGATGATATGAGAAGAATTGTTTGGAGGATCTATGCGAAGACCAATAGATTATTTGTGAAGGAGATGGAGAAGGAGTCCTCTTTAAAAATACTTTATTTAATTGTTGCTTCAGAGGATATGTTCAAGGGAGTCTACGGATCAACTCCTTATGAGCATATAGCTAGGGTTATATCTGCTGTGTCAAGATACATTGCCTCAAGATCTGATTATCAGACTATTGCTATGCTAACCCCCGTAGGTTTATCAGAGATCAATAGATTCGGTAGAGGATATGATAGCCACATAAATATTCTGAGGATTATATCATCAATTAATTATGAAGCAGTGTTCCCATTAACTGAAGACGGAAAAATCTATGAGGTTCCTAAAGATATTATTGGAGTAAGGATCGAGGTTCTTATTAAGAGATTAAGTAAATTGGTATCACGCGAGAAAATTCTAGTTATTATATTCGCTGATCCCTTGATCTCTGGTTTAGATAGTTTTGATTCATTGATAAAATATTTGAGAAGTGGGGGACATAAAATCATTATTTTGATGCCGCTGAGATCATTATATGACGTAGGTGTTTTAACAGATCTTTCATCACTTATATATAGGATAAAGATTATTGATGAGACTAGAAGAGAGGAGCAATTGATTAGGAAATTCAGATCTACTGGGATCAACACAGTTGCTCTTAGACCTGAACAAATGATCTATAATATTATGTCTGAGATAGAGTTTTTTAGATACTGATACTACCTATATGATTCAAGAATTTGAGATGCTTTATTAAGCAACTCTCTCATTAGTTTTGACATGAGAAAATTCTTTGCCCTCTCACGAACATTTCTACTCATCTTCTCTCGCTTAGAAGGATCTGCGACAAGATCCATGATCGCCTTCGCAGCACCCTCAATATCATCGGGTCCTCCAACATGTACACCATCTACACCATTTCTAATCAACCATTTCTGACCATAGGACCCGCTCGTGATCACTGGAACACCTCCGTACATGAACTCTAGTTGAGTTAATCCAAAAGCTTCTAATCTAGACATTATGATATTGAGATAAGATGCTTTAATCAATGATGCTTTTAACTCATTTGATAACTCACCTGTTAAAATCACATTATCCAATCCCCTGGCTTCTCTAACCACGCTACTCCACTGATCACCTGGTTTACCAGCTATGACAAAAACAATATTTTTCATATCACTTAGTCTCCTCGCCACTCTCACAACAGCAAGTGGATTCTTTCTAACCTCCACGGTTCCTAAGTAGGATATTATTAATTTATCTTCGGTAATATTAAATTTCTCTCTAATTAAATTAGGTGATGCATTATCAATTAATGAAGCCTCCTCATCATCTAATCCTCCCGGGAACAGAAATATTTTATTTCTACTAGCACCCATAGAAATCATATCTCTAGCCTCGATATCTGTGAGACAAATAATAATGTCAGCCGCCCTGAATATTGATGGGAAACTAGTCGTGTTCCACGCTAATCTAAATGCTCTCTCACTAGGCGAGTATCTGGTGGGGTCTGGAGGCTGGTAATGAGACATATGCGCATAAACACTTCTTCGAACGGGCTCACCTATATCCTCAACCAATTTCTTCCAAAGAATCCATCTCGAAACCTCCTCAGGACCATTCCAAAGAGTTGAGTGCGTAACAATAAAATCGATCCCTAGATCTGTATCTAGCCTCCTAAGAATATTTATGAAGTCTCTAAAGAAGATTCTTCTGGGAGGCCACGCAGTTTTTGTACTGATAACTCTTATCGTAGGTATCTTAATCACAGGATCCTCGCTGAAAATCATGTAGCCCTTCTCACTCAACTCCACTATTCTCGGAGACACAACTTCTTCTCCATCATGATACACACTAGTCAATAACCATGCCTCATGCCCTAGCCTCAGTGCATATTTAACCATTCTCTGCGCAAGAAGTTCTTGACCCTTACTATTAGATGTCTGGTACATAACTGAGAAAAACTTCATTTCTTATAAACCCTTAGAATCACTTGCTCGATAACAACCACGATCATTATAGCTGTTATCCCCCACACAACTGGTTGGAGTATCTGGATAAGTTCTCCTACACCTATGCCACCAACACTCAACGCGAATATTATGACTCCTATATATAGAAGTATTCTCAGATACTCAGCAACTGGTGCTAGAAGTGGTTGCTCTGTTCTTGGCTCAGATACTTTATATATGTATCCTATGAAACCATCTACTAATATAAATCCTACTATTATAACCAGGAAAGATTTTATGAATCCTCCCAAGTAAATTGTGACAATACTATACGAGATATCAGCCAGATCATTTAAATAAGAAACTCCTCCTAACACAACCGAGATCTCTCTTGAGCCGAAATTTATTGCTGTGAATATAGATGATACATATATAATCCATGCTATTAATGAGCTGAAGAATTCAGATGGTGTGAAACCAGCTCTAATAATTGCTTTCCCAATTGATATTCTCCTAACCCAATCATTAAAACCGATCCTGCTCAAGAAGATATTTATGAGAAACTTCGATAATCTCCCGATCACGTATCCGAGAACGATGATAAGAATCGATGCTCCGAGGTATATCAATATACTAATTATAGGTAGCTGAATAATTAATCACCCAATCAACTAATTCCTCAAAACTAATTATGTAGTCACTCTCCAAATTAATATTCCTATTATACCTATGTCTAACAAAAACACTCTTATCAGCTACTCTGAAAGCTGACGCATCATTTAGGCTATCCCCGAAATAAATCACTTCATCAAGATCATATAATTTCCTAAGGATCTCAACCGCCGAGCTCTTCTCGATATTGAAGAGATATATATCTATGAATGGCATATCATCAAGTTCTTTGATTACAAATAAGTTTTTTCTGAATAAATCGATTACCTCATCTATCACATCACTTCTCCTACCCTTCAATCTCCAGTCTATAGAGATCCCGACTATATAGCCTATGCTAACAAGTTTCTTTTCTATATAAGCCTCACCACTTAATATATTCTCTGAATCTCTTACCAGTCTCAGAAAAACATCTCTTCTCTCTCTATCGAATATTCTCTCATCAAATATGACTCTCCCCAATGCTCTGATCTCAACACCGTTTATGCATGCTAAACCATCAGTATTCAAAGACCTCCTCATGAGAAAATCACAATCCTTACTACTAATCACCGCGGTTATGAACCCTCTTGATCTCAGGGTAGTGATCATCTCAAGAACTCTTTTAGATGGGTAGGAAGCAGATCTATCAACATCTATTGGAGCCAAAGTCCCATCATAATCAAAGAAGAACCCTACTCTTGATCTCATGCTAGTACACCCTGGTCACATACCAGATGTTAAAATAATGAAATAATAATAAATATTATTTTAATTGAATCATTCTTCTTTTAATTCTCGTAATACTGAATAAAACCGCTATTAACATTATTAATGCTTGAATAAGAAAAGATCTTCTTATACCCTTCTCAAACTCGACTAAATCAATACTAAGTTGAGGAACAGGTACATAACTCAGAGTTATGATTTGAGAAGCTATTTGATATGGTATATGCTGAGTCATTGTTAGAACAGCTATGTTTAGACTAACGAGGAAACCTGTGTTGAATGATATTGTTCTGAGCGAGGATGCTACACCTCTTCTATGAGGTGGTACTGAATTCATTATTGAGCTGGTATTGGGTGAAACAAATAGACCTGTACCTACACCAAATATTACTTCACCTAGCAATATATTAGCTACACCACTTATTCTAGAGAATATTAGTAGACCCACAGCCGATGTGAGTAGACCAGCTATCGTGACTGGTTGGAAGCCTATTTTATCTGATATATACCCCCCTAATACACCTGATACTAAGAACATTATCTCAAATGGTATTAGTATAAGACCTGTCTCTGAAGCAGATAATCTCTCTACACTCTGCATATATATTGCTAATAACGTAAGTGATGCTCCGAAACCTATTGAGTATAGCAATTGTGCCAATACTCCGCCAGTGAATTGCCAGATCCTAAATAATCTTAAATCAAGAGCCGGTTGAGTTATTCTTAATTCAGCTAATATGAATATTGCTAGAATTATTAGAGATGCTATAAATAATTCTCTGAAATACACTGCGTATCCATAGCCTAGTAGCGTTAGAGAAATTAGTAGCAGTACGATCGATGATGTGAATAAACTGAATCCTACCCAATCAATCTTTATCTTCTCCCTAGGCACATATCTTTCTCTCAAAACCTTATAACTCCAGATCAGTGTTGCTATCCCAATAGGTATTTGTGTTAAAAAGATCCATCTCCAACCCAGATAATCTATGATAAAACCACTTAGTGTTAATCCTATAACGGCTCCCAATCTCCAAGAAACTTGATTAATACCCAGCCACCTACCCAGCTCATTAGGCGGCACATTATCAGTTAATATCGTGACTGAGAGATTCATTAGAAAAGCTCCTCCGATCCCCTGAATAATTCTTGATAATATAAGCATCATAGGATTAATACTGATCCCTGAGAAAATTGCTCCGAGAGTAAATATTGCTATACCTAAGTTGAAGAGTTTGACTCTTCCATAGAGATCTGCTAATCTCCCAATTACTAATTGTATAAATGATGA
>CAZFDB010000070.1:0-6123 GCA_964517475.1 uncultured Desulfurococcaceae archaeon
TAATCTAGGTCTTATCCAAAATATAAGGATTAGACCAGGTATAATCAGAGTTAAATCTAAGGTAGAGAGATTAAAACAATTAAAGTAGTATGATGATGAAATTCACGAATCTTTACAACTGGAAGCCTCGCCCTTTAGGGCGGGGAGGAGGTCAGATGGAAAGAGATCTTTAAAAAATTTATTCATCTGACCATAAATTTGTTAGGTGAAAAAACTTGAGTCTTAAGAAACCGAAATTATTCATCACTAGAGAATTATTTGATGAGGCTCTTAATAGGGTTAAGGAGTACTATGATGTTGAGATCTGGGACAAGTATTATGCTCCTCCAAGAGAAGTGCTTCTTGAGAAAGCCTCAACGTATGATGCTTTAACAACGTTATTAACCGATAAAATAGATTGTGAACTACTTGAGAAAGCAAAAAACCTGAGAATAATTGCTCAATACGCCGTTGGTTTTGATAACATAGATATTGAGTGTGCCACAAGATATGGTGTGTATGTAACGAATACACCAGGGGTATTAACCGAAGCCACGGCTGAGCTCACATGGGCGTTGATACTAGCCACTGCAAGAAGAATTGTTGAAGCAGATCGATTCGTTAGAAGCGGTGGATGGTTAAATAGTGGAACTGCATGGCACCCGAAAATGATGCTTGGTATGGAACTCGCCGGAAAAACACTGGGGATAGTTGGTTTAGGAAGAATCGGGTCTAGAGTAGGGGAGATAGGATTGGCGTTTGGTATGAGAGTTGTTTATTATGATGTGATTAGAAGAAAAGATCTTGAGGAGAAATACGGGTTCCAATATACGGATCTATACAAATTAGCAGAGATCTCAGATGTTGTCTCGGTACATACACCGTTATCAAAAGAAACTTATCATTTGATAAACGAAGAGTTTCTCAAGAGAATGAAGAGAACAGCTATTATCGTTAACACTTCTCGTGGCGCCGTAGTAGATACTGAGGCGCTAGTTAAAGCATTAAGAGAGAGATGGATTGCTGGGGCTGGGTTAGACGTTTTTGAGCAAGAACCACTTCCACCAGATCATCCATTAACGAAATTTGAAAACGTTGTTCTAGCACCACATATAGGTAGTGCAACATATGAAGCTAGGCTAGCAATGGCTCAGGCTGTGGCTGATAACTTAATAGCTTTCTACAAAGGTGAGATTCCACCTAATTTAGTAAATAAAGAAGTTGTTAATAAGAGGAAACCAGGTTTCTACTGATCAGAAACACAGGCCATCATCACATCTCAGACTCACGGCTCTCCTCATCCAAATAATTATTTAGGCAATATGTTAATAAGTTCTTATTTTCCTCAATATTATCTTGGCATCTAATACATAGATCTTTTCTTGATAAATTGTTGCTGGATTTATATCGATCTCATTTATCTCCGGATTATCTTCGAGAACTCTACTAACAATACTTATAGCTCTAACAATATTCTCCTGGATCTTGTATTTATCCTCAAATCTATTCAAGAGCTTAGAGAAGAATGTCTCATTAATCATTGAGTAAACCTCGGAAATATCTGAATCATATACTCTAAACACTACATCTCCTATTAACTCAACATATGCTCCACCCAACCCAAACGAAATTACTGGGCCAAATAACTCGTGTCTATATCCTCCGATAAAGAATTCTAATGACCCCTTAATCATCTCCTCGATCAATACTCCAAGGATCTTCACACCCCCCTCACTTATGCTTTTAACAAGATTACTGTACGCATTCTCCAACTCATAGAAATCTCTTATATTAAGAACTACTCCATTAACCGAGCTCTTATGTATGATATGTGAAGAGATCACCTTAGCCACTACAGGGAACCTAAGACTTTTTTCATTGAATAATTCTCTCAGATCCTTAACTGATTCGGCGATAAATCCTCTAGGTATCTCTAGACCATATAGTGATAAGAGTTTCTTAGCTTCAGGTTCCAGTAAAATACCTCTATTATCAGATAATGCTTTTTGAATAATTGATTCGGTAAATGATCTTTTGCTTTCAACAAGATCTAAGGTTCTCACACCCTTGATCAAGTCTCTCTTTAAGCTTTTGACCATGGCTACGAGTTCATACGGATCCTCAGCCACTGGGACACCTAATTTTCTTATTCTCGTAGCTAGTTCCTGGGAGTATTTTCCACCGGAGATTAATAGTAGTATCCTCAGATCTTTTAAATACCCTCTCAACTCCTCAGCAAAAAACACAAAATTCTCAATGTCCATAGCAGATGTCTGTGGTTGATTAATTATTATCAGAAGATCTGGTTTACTTTCTCTCTTCTCAGTCAATATCTTGAGTACCTCTCTATATCTCTCTGTCGTGGCATCTCCAGATAAATCAATTGGGTTGCCAATACTCATATATGGTGGAACAACACCTCTTAGATCTGTTATTTGCTCAGGTGATAGATCCGATAAAACAAAGCCCGTGTTCTCAAGAGCATCTGAAACAAGCACTCCCATCCCACCTGTGTTTGTCACAACAATTATTTTATCGAGAGAAGATATTCTATCTACTTTCTCAAGAACCTCTAAAGAAGCTAGAAACTCCTTAATAGATCCGGTATAAGTTGCTCCAGGGATCTTCAAAACACCATCAACCAGTTTCGGGGATGCTGATAAAGCGGCTACATGTGAAAGAGCTGCTCTGGACCCCTTGGCACTCCTACCTCCTCTAAGAAGCACCACGGGTTTCTTCGACGAGAATATTCTTAAGGTCTCAACTAATTCTCTGCCTTCAGCAACACTCTCGATATATAGACCCAGAACTCTTGTCTCCGGATCATCTATTAAATACCTTATCAACTCCGATATCTTGATATCACTTGCGTTTCCTACACTGATAAATCTTCTTAATCCAATCTCTCTATAACTCATCAGATCTAGGAAAAGAGATCCTAGAGCTCCTGACTGTGAGATTAGAGAAACATATCCTTTTCTCGGAATACCTTGTCTATCTCGAGAGACAAATGTTGCGTTAATAGGTGTCCAATTATCAATGAAACCAACACAATTCGGTCCAAGGATCCTGATGTTATTTCTCTTAGCTCTCTCCACAACCTCTCTCTCAAGATCTTCTCTACCAGCTTCTCTAAAACCACCGCTGTAAATCACGGCTACTTTTGTCTCCTTATCTCTTAACTCATCGATGATCTCAGGAATTGTTTGTGCAGGTGTTATAATAAGAGCAAGATCAATTCTATCATCTATTTCCTTAATAGATCTGCGGGTCTCTAAACCCAGGATCTTTCCTCCTCTTCTATTAACAAAATATATTTTGCCTTGATAAGTTGAGATGATATTCTCAGCTAATCCTCTCCCCAGTGAACCTACTCTATCACTAGCTCCCACAATAGCTATAGATGATGGATTAAATAGGTAATCCAAATCTCTCTTCATAAGAATCATCTCGAGAAAATCTTTTTAAGCTCAGACAAATCTTCATTTGTTAATATTAAGTTCATCTCATTCTTACCACTCTCATATATCAGTAGATTAATATCTTTATTCTTCGATGGGAGAAGATCTCTTATAACCACATCCGATAATTCCTCACTTAATATTTCTAATCGATCCAGTAATTTTATTAATCCACCGATCATGTATATATTCGCTGATATCGGCATCTTATACTCAAGAGCTGTTTTAGAAGCATTGAGAATATACACATGCTTAACTCTACTCCTGATATAATCTATTAGTTTCTGAGGATCTAAATCATATCTCTTCCCTGGAGGCGGAATCATTTTATTATTGATCAGGGCCACTCCATTGCTTCTTAGATAATCTATGTATCTAGAAGCCTCAATAATTTCTAGACTAATCATTATATGAGCCTCACCAAGAGGTATGAGAGGAGATCTAACATCTCTACCAACTCTAACATGAACCACCACAGTGCCTCCTCTCTGACTCAGCCCATGTGTCTCGGCTATGTATGCAGGGATATTATTTTTTAGAAATACTTCACCAATAATTCTTGATAAAAATAATTGTCCTTGGCCACCTATTCCAGTGACTATTATATTGAGTTCTCTCATATAGGAACCTCTAGAACCAGTACTTTTTAAGGATCTCTTGATCCACGGGTTTAATAGGTTTGATAGCATTGAATGGACATGAGACAACACATGATCCGCAACCTATGCAGAGCTCAGGATCAATAATAGCTTTTCTATTCTTATCAGCGTAGATAGCTGGGCAGGCAAAGAGGTTATAGCATATACCACAACCAACACATTTGGAATGATCAATTGTGTAGGGAATTATCTCAACACTGTCTCGAAGCATATCCCAGTAAGCAACTAATGCGCACTTTCTCCTAGCAACTATTAAAGCAACCTCTCTCTCCTCCCTAACTACTTTAAGGGCTTCCAAGAAACTTTTTCTGAACTCCTCTGTATCGAAAGGATCTATCGTAGCTACGTATCTAACCCCTACACTCTCCGCCAATTTCTCTATTCTAATATATCTCTCCTCCTTAGGTTTCGAGGGGCTTGGTTGATGCCCTGTCATTGCAGTGGTCATGTTATCAAGAACAATAATTATTTGAGGATGTCTATTATAAACAGAGTTTATTAACGCTGGGATCCCTGCGTGGAAGAATGTTGAGTCCCCAATAATTGATATAGTGACAGTGTCTTCAAGAACTGTGCTGAACCCGTTTCCGAGACCAATACTACCACCCATCTCAACAATTGTATGTTGCATATTGAATGGGTCGTAGTAAGCGAGTGAGTAGCATCCTATATCACCACTAATAACAGCTTTGATCCTCTCTTTAGCCAAGATCCTCTTCAACTCAAAAAATAATGGTCTATATGGACACCCTGCACAGAACACAGGTGGTCTAGGCGGGATTCTTGGTTTATCCTCGATCCTACTAATAGATACTTCTTTGATTAATGATGCACCGAGTATTTTCTCAAGTATTTCCCTGACCCTGCCAATACTTAATTCAAAAGCTCTATACTCATATGGTTTGGAGAGCAACGAGATCTTAATATTATTTCTATTAAGAAGATCTCTTAATTGCATCTCTACAAATGGTTCTAATTCCTCTATAACAATTATCTTCTCAGCATCCGAGATATTATTCAGTATAAAATTCTCTGGTAATGGATAAACACTAGATAACTTGATTAACTTAACCTTATTTATAAGATCACTTTTATAAATAGTTTCATAGACATAGGAGAAGGATGTTGATGGTGAGATTATAACTACTTTACCATCCCCATAGATCTTGTTGAATTCAAGATTCTCAACAACATTCTTTATATTACTCCATCTCTTCAAAAGATCTATTCTATTAACTCTCGCATTGCTTGGCACAAGAACATATCTAGGCTCTGGTTTAAAAGATCCTTTGACACGAATCTTCCTCAACTCACCTACTCTAACAGGTCCTCTCGCGTGACTCACTCTAGTAGTTGTTCTGAGAATAACGGGGTGCCTCGTCTCAGAACTGATATCAAAGAGTTTCTTAGTAAGCTCCTTAGCCTCCCACGGATTCTCGGGCTCGAATACTGGTATATAAGATATTAATCCATAAAGCCTATTATCCTGCTCATTCTGACTACTCCACATAGAAGGATCATCTGCTGAGACAATTACAAAACCCTCCGAAACACCTGTATAAGCACTACTCATAAGAGCGTCTGAAGCCACGTTTAACCCTACGTGTTTCATAGCTGTTAATGCTCTTACACCAGATATCGCGGCGGCCCACGCGGTCTCAAAAGCAACTTTCTCATTAACAGACCACTCAACATATACACCTAACTCATGAGCATATCTCTCTAATGTGCCTATAATCTCAGAGGAGGGTGTACCTGGATAAGCTGTTGCTACACCAACACCAGCTTCCAATGCTCCCAGAGCTATGGCCTCGTTTCCTAGTAGAAGAGATACTTTGAATAACTCCTCATCAGAGGATCTCTCGTAAAATGCGTCTCCCCATTATAAATAAGTGAGGAGAAATATATCTCTAAAAATATCTTGGGGCTGTTTCGTAGTTGATGCTTATGGGTTAGATTTATAAAGCTATGATTCTGTTTATTGTTATTAGTGTCTAATCTGTAGCTCCAATCTGATGAGAGGG
>CAZFDB010000070.1:6133-6638 GCA_964517475.1 uncultured Desulfurococcaceae archaeon
CTCCTCGTCAGAGGATGCTTTGTAAAATGTGTCTCCCCTCATTATAATTAGGTGAGGAGAAATATATCTCTAAAAAAGTTCTTGGGGTGATCATCTATCTCCGAATTACTCATATCTTGATAAGTATCCTCCGAAAAAGAGTGCCCAAAACAATATTGGGTAAGCAATTAATCTCTCAACACCACCTATTCCCAAACCAAGATCAATTTTAAAAACAAATAGGATCAATGAAACAATAGATAAGACACTCATCGCTAGAGAATATAGCTTAAAGAACACACCACTTCTAATAGTGAATAAGGTTATTATCGGGAGAAGAGATGCTGGTATAAAAGTCACTATAGAGGATATTGTGTGCAAAACACCATATGTCTCGGGGAAAACACCTACGCCTACGGAACCTATACCTATTAATAAGATGTCTGATGATAATATAATGGATCTAAACAATTTGTATAGGAAGTAGGCGGAGGCTATGATCATTATGCCGAGAATAATTATAGAG
>CAZFDB010000071.1:0-6605 GCA_964517475.1 uncultured Desulfurococcaceae archaeon
GATAAGTTCCCTAAGTGGAGAGTTCCTGTGGGCAGATACCCTGTTAAGGCTGCATGGTATATACTTAGAGTATTAAGAAATGTTAGAAATAATGCTGAGAACAAAGGTTTGTCACCCGAGAAATTAGTTATTGTTTACGTAGCATCTCATAGAGGAAGATATCTCAAGAGATATATGCCTAGAGCATTTGGGAGAGCAACTCCTAAATTCAGATCTTATACTAATTTCGAGGTAATTGTGAAGGAGGTTGATTAATATGGTTGATAAGAAGAAGCTCTTCCTTGAAACTGCTATGACTAAATTAATGATTGAGGAGTACCTAGCCTCAACATTTCCAAGAGCCGATTTCGCAGGTGTAGAGATTACAAAGAGCCCTGTTGGGTCAAGAATTATTATATATGCTGATAGACCCTCTATGATTATTGGTAGAAGAGGAGAGACAATCAAAAAACTACAGATAATATTTGAAAAGCATTTCAAGATAGAGAATCCACAGATCACTGTTTCAACAGTTGAGAACACTGAGTTAAATGCGAGAATAATGGCTTCGAGAATAGCGCAGGCGATTGAGAAAGGTTATCATTTCAGAAGAGCAATGTTTATTGCTCTGAGAAGAATAATGGCTGCAGGAGCTGTTGGGGCCGAGATAGTTGTTAGCGGAAAACTTGTTTCTGAGAGAGCTAGGTTTGAAAAGTTAAGAGCTGGTAAAGTATATAAAACAGGTGATCATGTAAACTACATAGTTGATAGAGCAACATTCTCAACACTTCTGATCCCAGGTATATATGGTATTGAAGTAATTATAGTGAAGCCGGTCTCACCAGCGGATCATATTGAGATAGCCAAGTTATCTTCCGAGGAACTCAAACTCTTAAAAGAGGAGGCGGAGAAGACACTTACTCCATCTCCCGAGAAAGAGATTTTAGAAGAGATAAAGTCTGAGGGTGCTGGTAATGAGCGCGCCACCTGATGAGATTAGAAGTATGAGTAAAGAGGATCGCGCCAAACTTCTTCAAGAGTTAAGAACAGAACTTATGAAATTAAGAGCTCAGGCTATTATGGGTACTCTTGATAAGCCGCATAGAATTAAGCAGATAAGGAAAACAATTGCTAGGATCCTGACTATAGAGAGAGAGGAAGAGTTAGGGATTAGACGCGGTGAGAAGAAAGAGTAGTAATTTAATTTATCATGAGTTGCTGGGTTTGGAAACCATGATCATATCTTCTACAGACCCTAGTGTTGAGGGTTTAGTAGGGGTCGTGATTGACGAAACTGGGAAAACCCTGAAGATATATTCACCAGTGGATAATAAGGTAAGAACAGTATTTAAGATAGGTAACGTATTTAAGTTTAGGCTAACTGAAACAGGTGAAGAGGTCGTAGTAATGGGTGATCTTTTACTCGGAAGGCCAGGTGAAAGAGCTAAGAGAGTGATGAGGAAATGAGTGTTGAAAGAATTAAGGTTAGGAATATAGGTATTAAATACGAGGGGTTAAATCCTCCCTCTAGAACATGTGATGATCCTAATTGTCCGTGGCATGGAGATATCAGTGTTAGAGGACAGATCCTTGAGGCAGTAGTTATTAAGAATAGGATGCAGAGAACAATTGTTGTGGAGAGAGAATATCTAAGATACATTCCTAAGTACATGAGATATGAGAGAAGAAGAAGTAGATATCATGTTCATCTACCACCCTGCATAGATGTTAAGCCTGGGGATAGGGTATTGATTGGTGAGACAAGACCAATTGCTAAAAGTGTGTCTTTTGTAGTTCTAGGAGTATTATCACGCGAATAGAGGTGGTTTCATGGCTAAGAAAACACTTAAATCCTCCGCCGCTACCTCCAGAAGAAGACATGGACCAGCATTACCCATAGGTGCCAAGGTTAATGTAGCTGATAATAGTGGGGCTAAGATTGCTATGATAATAGGTGTTCCCGAGGTAAAGGCTAGATTAAGAAGAATACCTGTTGCATCAGTGGGAGATATTGTTATTGTCTCGATTAAGAAAGGTTCCCCAGAGATGCTTGGGCAAGTGATGCCAGCAGTTGTTATTAGACAGAAAAGACCTTACAGAAGACCCGATGGCACAAGAGTGGCTTTTGAGGATAATGCTGTTGTTATAATGACCCCAGAGGGATTGCCTAAGGGAACTGAGATTAGAGGACCTGTCGCACGTGAGGCTGCTGAGAGATGGTCTCAGATAGCCAATCTCGCTACTCTAATAGTATGATGAGGAGATGATCATGGCTGTATCTAAACAACCAAGGAAAATTAGAAAAAGATTATATAACGCCCCCCTACACCAGAGATGGAAGTTATTGACGGCAAGAGTCTCAGAAGATATTGAGAAGGAGTATGGGGTCAGAAGACTTCCTGTTAGAACAGGTGATACCGTCAAGATCTTAAGAGGAGACTGGAAGGATCATGAGGGAAAGGTTGTTGAGGTTGATCTTAAGAGGATTAGACTACATGTTGAGGGGGTGACTATTAAGAAAGCCGATGGCACGCCTGTATATTACCCTATCCACCCATCTAAGGTAATGATAATTAAATTAGGCGAGGTAGATGATGTGAGGGAGAGAATTATTAAGAGAAAATCTGGTGGAGGTGAAAAGAAATAGGTAGGAAAGGTGGTAGTAGACATCTAAAGAGTTTCGCGGCACCATTCTTTTATCCGATACCAGTGAAAGAGCGTAAATGGGTTGTTAAGCCTTCTCCAGGGCCTCATTCAATAGATACATCCCTCCCTCTGCTAGTTGTTTTGAGAGATGTTTTGAGAGTTGTTGATAATGCTAGAGAAGGTAGGAGAGTTATTAGTGAGGGAAGGATCTTAGTTGATGGTAAGATTAGGAGAAACTATAAGTTCCCTGTAGGGTTCTTCGACACAATATCTATACCGGATCTTGGTGAACATTACAGAGTAGTTCCGACACCAACAAAAGTAATAGGATTTATAAAGATCCCTGAAGAAGAGATATATATTAAGCCTTTGAGAATAGAGAATAAAACAGCAGTTAAGGGTGGACATATACAACTTAATCTCTTCGGAGGTTACAACATACTTATAAAGAGAGAGGAGAAAGAGGTTAAGCCTTCAAGCGATGTGTATAAGACATTTGATACGGTCTTAGTATCTTTGAAAGATATGAAGATAATAGATCACATACCTCTCCAGGAGAATAATCTAGCAATTATTGTTGGAGGCAGAAATATTGGGAGACTAGGTTTCATAAAGAATGTGGTTCCTGGTATGAGGCATTATAGAACAATAGTTTCGTTAGAGGATCTAGATAAACACTTGTTCCAAACGGTGTTGATATATATATATATGGTAGGGAGAGATAAACCAGTAATAAAAATAAGTTGAGGGGTCCGCGATCAAGAAGATCACTATTGAGCCTACAGAATTAGTGAAGTTAAGTATTCCGGAGAGCCTGTATAAATTAATTGATCCGGGAAGAATTCAAGAGATTATTAATAAGTGGAGAAGTAATCCTATAACCATACCATATATTGCTAAGGTCACCGTGAATATTGGCGTGGGTGAGAGCGGTGAGAAATTAATGAAGGCAATGAAGTTGTTAGAGGAGATAACAAAAGTCAAACCAGTTCCTAGGAGAGCTAAGAAAACTATAAGAGAATTTAATGTTAGGAGAGGGGAGAATATTGCGGCAATGGTCACGTTAAGAGGAGATTTAGCTGATGAGTTCTTGAGAAGAGTTTTTCAGGGTATAGGAGGAAGAATAAGTGAATCATCATTTGACCCTTATGGAAACATGTCATTAGGTGTAAAGGAACATCTAATTATTCCAGGCACAAGATATGATCCGGAGATAGGGATTTTCGGCATGGATATAGCGATAACATTTGAGCGAAAAGGTTATAGAATTGCTAAACGTAGAAGAAGGAGATCTAGGATACCTAGAAGACACAGAGTTTCTAGAGAAGAAGCGATGCTGCTACTAACGCTTAAATACAACGTTTCTATTATACCAAGTAGTAAGTAAAGGTGACAACATGGGTAAGTATAAAAGTAGATTGGAGAGAAAATATGGTAGAGGAGTACAGATTTGTAGAAGATGCGGATCTAAAGACGCTGTTATTCAAAAATATGGATTGTATCTATGTAGACAATGTTTTAGAGAAGTTGCTAGAACACTTGGTTTCAAAATATATAATTGAGTGATCATTATGGTGTCAATGGATCCTTTAGCTAATGCATTATCGGCAATAGTTAATGCCGAGAGAAGAGCTCATGAAACAGTTGTTGTTTGGCCAGCATCAAAACTAATTGCTATGACACTGAGAGTTATGCAGAGATATGGCTACATAGGCGAGTTTGAATATATTGATGATGGAAGACATGGAAAAATAAAAATACAGCTCTTAGGAAGAATCAATAAAGCAGGCGTGATTAAGCCCAGAACACCTGTTACCTACTTAGAGCTACTTAAAATGCCTCACTATCAAAGGAGATTTCTACCCTCTAGAGACATAGGGATCATAATTCTAACAACTTCTCAGGGAGTATTATCTCATTTAGAGGCTATAGAGAGGAGAATTGGTGGGATAGCGATAGCTTATGTATATTGAGGCGGGTGTTTCATGGGTTCTAAAAAAGCTTTTTTCATCAAGTATGAGGAGAGAGTTAAGATCCCTGAGAATGTTAGCGTGGAGATTAATGGTAAGAAAGTCGTCGTTAAAGGTCCTAAAGAAGTAGTTGAGAAAAATTTTGATCATGCTAAGAGAGTTAATATCTATATTGATCAAGAGAACAACGAGGTTGTTGTAAGTAGCTACTTAGGAAGATCTTTTGAGAAAGCTCTTGTAGGCACAATAGCAGCGCATATAAGAAATATGTTCATTGGTGTCATGAAAGGCTATAGATATTATCTGAAGATCATCTTTAAACACTTCCCGATCAACGTATCTATTGAAGATGATAAAGTCGTGATCTCTAGATTACTTGGAGGAAGAGATGTTAAATATGCTAAGATAATAGGTAATGTTAAGGTTCAGATAAAGGATAGAGATATTATTGTTGAAGGCATTGATTTAGACGCTGTATCTCAAACCGCTGCTAATATTGAGAATGCAGCTAAAGTAAAAGGTTTTGATCGTAGAATAGTTATCGATGGAATATATATTTATAAAAAAGAGATTATAGGTGAGTAGAAGAGATGAACGAGAGTGGTTTAGTAGAGATTAAGAACATACGTAAGATACAGAGACTCATAAAGAGGAAACCAAAGATAGAGTTTCTTAGATCTCTTTGGTGGAAGTTTGACAAGTTTAAAAATGATCCTAAGTGGAGAAAACCTAAGGGTAAAGACAATAAAATGAGATTAAGGATCAAGGGCTATCCACCTATAGTTGAGGTCGGTTATAGAACTAGTAAAGAGATTAGAGGGAGACATCCCTCCGGATTTTATCCCGTGGTCGTGAGTTCTCTTAAGGATATCGAGAAACTAGATCCGAGTAAACATATTGTTTACATAGCTTCTTCAGTGAGTTTGAAGAAAAGACTTGAGATAATTAATATTTTAAAAGAAAAGGGATTTAAGATCGCTAATGAATAGGTGATTTCTATGGATCTCTCATTACAGAAGAGATTAGCTGCAGAAATACTTGGTGTAGGGATCAATAATATAAGATTTGATGAAGAAAGACTTGAGGATATATCAAAAGCTTTTAGAAGAGAAGATATTAAGGCTCTAATTGAAGACGGAGCAATATATTATGAGAAACCTAGGAGGAATAGTAGAGGGAGAGCGAATTTATTAAGAGAGAAGCGGAGGAAAGGTAGAAGAAGAGGTCAGGGTAAGAGAAAAGGATCTAGAGGAGCTAGAGAAGATGAGAAAAGAACTTGGATCAATAGAATAAGAAAGATTAGAAAATACTTAAAATATCTAAAAGATACCGGCGTCATAGACACAGCGACTTTTAGAAAACTGTATAGAAGAGCTAAGGGCGGGTATTTTAAGAGTTTATCTTCACTAAAACAACATTTAGAGGCTGAGGGCATACTTAAGAAGAGAGGTGTTTAGATCCGTGGGTAAAGGACCAAGTTACAAAGTTCCTCTCAAGAGGAGAAGAGAGGGTAAAACTAATTACTATAGGAGATACATTTATGTTTTATCGAGGAAACCTAGATTAGTTATTAGATACACGAATAAATATGTTCTAATTCAGGTGGCATTAGCAACAGTATTAGGCGACGTTATCGTTGCGGCTGCTCATAGTAGAGAGTTGTATAAGATATTTGGTTGGAGAGCTGGGGGTAAGAATACAGCCGCTTCATACTTAACAGGATTGTTAGCAGCGATAAGAGCTAAGTATATGGGTATTGAGGAATGCGCACTTGACATAGGTTTGAGGAAACCTGTTAAAGGATCCAAAGTTTTCGCTGTTGCCAAAGCTTTCAGAGATGTGGGGATCAGAGTTAACGTTGATGAGAAAATGATTCCTGGTGAGGATAGAATAAATGGTAAGGTAATTGCTGAATACGCATCAAAATTATATAGTGAGAATATTGAAAAGTACAAGAAATTGTTCTCTGATTACTTGAGGAGAGAATTAGATCCTCGTGAACTTCCGAGT
>CAZFDB010000072.1:0-6520 GCA_964517475.1 uncultured Desulfurococcaceae archaeon
ATTCAAGAATAATTTCAGGTTACTAAGGATCCGATTTCACTGACCTCCTCCCCGCCCTAAAGGGCGAGGGTTCCCTTTGAGCGGTTCATTAGTTCCCCGCATCTATTCGGGGCTGCATCTATTATTTGCGGGGTAGTTGGGGTGGTCAGAGAACCCCATCTTAAATAATACTCTCCCCGATATCATCATCAAGAATATTACAGGGTACGAAACTTATGAACTTTTCCCTATCATCACGCCCTAAAGAACGAGACTTTCAGTTGTAACTCGATGTAGACTTATTAGATGAGGTGTAGAATTTCCTCAAAATTATTTCTCGTATTCAGATACGAATTCTTTCTGTAGACCTTCTTCTAGGATTTGTTTACCCCATTTCTCATATTGTTTAATAATGATCCATACTCTAACGATCCTGGAGTAATCTATGCATTCAGTCTCTATCTTTCTCCCATCTCTGGTAACAGCCGAGATCTTAGATTTCCTAACTTTCTTATTCAGACCACAGTCTTCTAAAGAAGCTTTCTCAATTAATCCATTAATTGCTAAACCTTCTAGATCCAAGTAATGAATTCTCTCTACCAAATATAGCGACCCATAATAATATAGAGACAGATACATTTATAAACTCTCAAAACCATTAAAATAAAGCCTGGGTTTTGAGAAACATGATGTTCTGCCCTAGATGCGGAGGATTAATGGTTCCCCAGACAATGGGGGGCAAGAAGATATTTAAATGCACTAAATGTGGATATGAGATCGAGGCTTCGCAAAGCGCTGTTCAAAGCTACGCTACTACCAGCAGGATATCTGCGGATACTAAAGTGAAGACGTCTAGAGTAAGTGAATCCTCATCAAAAATATCTAGATCATTAGAAGAGATAGAGCAGGAGAAAGAAGAATTCTACGAGATCTTTCTAGATCTAGCAGGAGAAGAGAGTGAAGAGAGAGAATCTTCAGAAGAGTAGAAATAGAAATTTAGGAATCATAAGAATCACCTTAATAAATCAAGGCCGCATCCCGAACCATTAACCTAATCGTTGTTTATTACAAGAATATCACTGATCTTTTCCTTGGATAGACGAAATAGATCTTATGATGATAATATTAAGGTTGTCTCGGAGTAGATTAAATCTATATATATTACAATAAATTGTAATAAAAATTTATGGCGATAGTGTTGAGGAAAATCGTGATTGTTTCCAGGATCCTATTTGTGTTAGTATTAGCTTCATTATTTAATGGTTTAATTATCTATGTGTTCTCCGCTGAGGATCACAGTGATCCGTTTTTATTAAATTACTATCTCACACTGAAACTCGGTAGAGATGAAAATGGTTTAGTGAGGATCTTAATTTCCAGTGGTGGTGATTTAGAGGATCTTCAGAAGAGACTTAGTGTTGCTGATATAAAGATCTTGGGTAGATTAGATCTTGTTAATTCTCTTGTGGCAGAGATATCTCCAGATAAATTATATCTACTAAGAAATCTTGATAAGAACATAAAGATCTATCCAGATCTGAAGCTTAGATTACTTGATGAATCTCGGGCAACAACTAGATCTTATCTCTTGAATAATTATTTGATAGATAATCAGATAGCTCCGGAGCAATCATCTCTATTAAATACCTCATATATCCCTAATGCAAGTAGATATGTTGTTCAAGCACCTGATATGTGGAGCCTGGGTTTCACGGGTAAAGGTGTTAAAGTAGCTGTTATAGACACAGGTATTCAACGAGATCATCCATGGCTTCTAAGAAGTGATAATACTAGTGTTGTTGTGTATCACTACGATGCAACGAATGATACCGTGGAGTACTGTGATGCTCACGGAACCCATGTTGCTGGTATAATAGCTGCTCAATACACTGCTTATCAACAAATAGGTATTGGAGCAAATTTCATGTATCCGGGAGTAGCTCCCGGAGTATCTATATATGATATTAAGGTTTTTAATAGCTCATATTACAATTGTCAATATACCAGGTCAAGCTGGATCATTGATGGTATAGAGAGAGCTTTGATAGGACCTGATGGAAAGCCTAATACAGGTGATGAGGCTGATATTATAAGTATGAGTCTTGGATTCGTTGTTGAACCTTATATAGCCCCCTATCTAATGAGTCATCCACTTCTACAAGCCTTATCAAAAGCTGTTTCCTTAGGTAAAATAGTTGTTGTTGCAGCAGGAAATAGTGGTCCTGGGGGTTACACCACGAATCTTATGTGCTACGTAGAAGGCGTCGTTTGTGCGGCAGCTACAGCTGATCAATGGAGCACTGATCTTAATATGTTATTCACAGCGTTCTTTAGCTCCAGAGGACCTCTTGCCTGGGGGTCTACTCCACTCATGATATCTGCCCCGGGTGTATTCATAATTTCATCGATACCTACAGATTATAGACCACCTTATGTGGCAGCGGCTGCGAGTGGTACATCTATGGCTACTCCTCATGTATCTGGTGTATTAGCTCTTCTCCGAGAGGCTCTGCCTCAATCATCTTCCAAAGAACTTGTGACTAGGATCATGAATACAGGTTATCTCTATAAGAACAAGGGACTTTACTCAGATTACTACCCGTGGCGGAATTATCTATTAACTCCTAATTACTCCATACTGAATCTAGGGGATCCTTACAAAGATCCTCAGCCTATGGTTGAGGGTTTGGGTCTGGTGAGAGCGTATGATGCTTATAGAGCAAAGATCTTGGTTTACTTCGACAATAATTATCCTATCAAGAGTGTCTATGTGAATCCTGGTGAGGTCTATAGAGACAGGATCTATGTAAGAAATCTAGGTTCCTCGACACAGAGATTACTTATTGATATAACCGGTTTCGAGAACTATGGATCAGGATCAAGTTTAAAAACCTATGTTGAGACACCACCCGATGTTATAGTATCACCTAATTCAGTAGCTTATGTTGATATCATCATCAAGATCCCTAGTAATGTGCAACCAGGAACTTATTCTGGATATATTATCCTTAGATCATCTACAGACACTGATGGAATAATATACAAGACAGCCATAACAATCAATGTCCCAGTGAAATTAGATAGTAAATACGATGTTTCTAAAATATTCTTATCAGTGGCGGGATTAAGTGCTGAGGCTGCTATATTCTTTGGACCTAACTTCCCAGAGTGGTTAGCTTTATTTATAAATGTATCTGTGTTACCCGCGTCACCAATTCTATTATCTCTAAGATCTATTAATTCACTAGTTAGTCTTCACATGGACGAAATAATACTTATATCCCCTAATGGAGAATTCCAGAATATTTATCTAGGAAACATGATACTAAGAACAAGAGGTCTCCACATATTAGTTGTTGGATGGTTTTATGGAGCATCAGATTTTGGAGAAATTGAGTTCACGTTATATAGCTCAGGTGTATCCCGGGAACAGGTTGTTGATATGGTTAACAACATAACTGGTCATAATATATCGAGTATAATAGCTGATCTTGAGAAATTGTCCCAGAGAGTATCTAGTTTAGAATCAAATGTAAGTCATCATAATATTTCTCTCCGAAACATCTCTAGTAGTCTACAAAATATTTATGATAGCTTACCACTAATTAATGCTTCGATAAAGAATCTCAGTGGTTCTTTAGATGAATTATTTACAAGAATAAATCTCCTAGATCAATTGATGAATTCAATGAATCAGAGTTTGATTTCTCTAAAGAATCAAATTATTATGATTAATACTCAAATCCAGGATCTATATAACAAATATTTAGAAACACTAGGGATTCTCGAGAAGCATAATACATCGATTAATTATCTAGGAACTCAGATATCTAATCTATACACAGAGTATAGAGAGAGTAGTAAGGTTTTTAGCGAGAGATTAAGTAATATTGAGAAAACTCTCACTCTCTCTGAAGTAATTGCGGTTGCGGCATTAATATTATCGGTGGCGTCTATAGTGGTAGTTACGATTATTCTGAGGCGAGGAAAATAATTTAAGAGTTTTTTATTTTATCTTCAATTGTTTAGAGGGGTAATGAGATGCCTGTGGAGATCAAGGATCTAGAAGAGTTTATTAAGATAGCTTCTAAAGCGATTGAATGTAGAGTTGTTAGAGGTGATGGCAAGAGATCATCTAAAGTGAAAGCTAGAACTAAGAGATACCTATACACGCATGTCTTGAAAGAGGGTGAGGATATTAACGATATTATCAATAAGATCAGAGATGTATGCAAGAATATTATTGAGATAGGATCTGAGACTGAGTAGTTATAGAGGAGTTCTTTTTTGAGATTACATTGGTTCAAGAGACACTATAATGGTTATAAACATGATCTAGTGTGGAACATGATTTATACCTTAAGAATAAGAGAGCTACCCGCATATAGAGATGAGCAACCAATCTATGTGAGAATAGAACATAGACTCGTGATTGAAAACAGAGATCTATACCTCCAAGTGCAGATACCCGAAGGTTTCTATATCAGTAAGCAATATATTGGTTCAATAGATGAAATAGACGCGGGGGGTCTCTTACTGAATCTAATATATGCTTATGTGAAGAGTTATGCTGAGAGAGCAAGATCTCTGGGTAGGGTTATAGAGTATATGGATCCTGAGAGAACGTATGGTAGGGTTAAGGAAATATTGGTGTCCGTGGATCCTCCGGTATACGCGGGTTTTATAGAAACAGTTGTTTTAGGAGAAGACTCTTCTCTGTATTCACAAATAACACTTCACGTAAACTGGAACTATGTCTTGGAATTTAGTTGAGAACAAACCAAATGTTTTTAATGCTTTTAATTAAGAAATATAATGTTAATAGGGTCCTCAATGTCTCGTGTAGTGAGAGTTGTTCTAGATGATGCAAAGCATCATCCACAACATAAAGAGTTTAATGAATTAGCTAAGTGGTTAGCTGATCTATTAAAAGTCGAACTTAAGATACTTGAGGAAGACTATATATACGTCAACGAATATGGTGAGAAAGATGAGTTTGGTTTTGGTTGGCTACCTCAACTCTTTGTAGAGACGGATAGTGGAGGTGTTATTCCTGTTCTAACGAGGATACCATTTGATCCTAATACACTTAAACCAGATCTAAATGAGGCGAGGAAACAGATCGAGAGAATTCTTAGAGAAAAGGGTTTACTTTAGCAGATTGTTAATAAATTATTCTTCTTGAAAAAATCTTTATAACTCAATACCTCATAAACTAAATAATTGGTGCATTAATATTTGTGCTAAGGATCTATAATACATTAACTAAGAAAGTAGAGGAATTTAGAAGCTCTGAAGAAAATATTGTTAGAGCATACTTCTGCGGACCAACTCCATACGACCATACACACATAGGTCATGCAAGATCCTATATCGCGTTTGATTTCTTGAAGAAATATATAATGTCTAAAGGCTATAACTTTATTCATGTTCAGAATATAACTGATATAGATGACAAGATCATAAATAGAGCTAGGGAGGAAAATAAGAGTTGGAGAGAAATAGCTGATTATTACTCGAAGGAATATATAGATCTTATGAAGGAGCTAGGTATAAAAATTGATTTCCACCCACGAGTCACGGATCATATCAACGATATAATAGAATTCATTCAAGTACTCATAGATAAGGGGCATGCTTACGTCACCCCCAGCGGCTCAGTTTATTTCGATGTATCAACATACAAAGATTACGGGAGATTAAGTGGCAGAGCCTTTCAGGAGGAGTGGAGACAAGAGGAGGAGTTCTTAACTGAGAAGAAGAATCCCTATGACTTTGCATTATGGAAAGCGGCTAAGCCCGGAGAACCATACTGGGAGTCTCCTTGGGGCAGGGGAAGACCTGGTTGGCATATTGAGTGTAGTGTTATGAGTTCAAAGTATCTAGGATCAGAAATTGATATACATGGTGGGGGACAAGATCTCATATTTCCTCATCATGAGAATGAGAGAGCTCAGAGTGAGAGTTACTTCGGTAAATCACCGTGGGTGAGATATTGGGTTCATATAGGTTATCTAACGATCTCTGGGGAGAAGATGAGTAAGAGTCTAGGAAACATAATTTTGTTGAGAGAGGCTATTCAGAAGTGGAGTGCTCCTGTAATTAGACTATGGATATTCTCAGCTCACTACAGAAAAACTCTTGATTATAAGGAAGAGTCTCTTGAGCAGGCAAAGAGTCTATATAGGAAATTAAGAGATGCTAGGGAATTACTAATTAGAATAATCAGAGATAAGCCATTAGAGCATTATCTAAATGATAAAGAAATTGCTTTATGGAGATCTACGGATTATATTTGGAGAAGTTTTGAGGAAGCACTTGATAACGACCTAAATACTCCGGAGGCAATGATTTATGTCAATAAGTTAATTTCGTTGGTGTACTCAGATATCTTATCAAGAGAGTCACCGAGTATAGCTCTGAAAGCATTAACTGTTCTCGAGAAAATGGATCAGGTGTTAGGCGTATTACCACCTAGGGAGGAGCTGAAGATATCTCCTGAGGAAATAGATGAATGGATTAAATTAATTATAGAGATTAG
>CAZFDB010000073.1:0-6488 GCA_964517475.1 uncultured Desulfurococcaceae archaeon
CATATACTCTTCCCATAAATCATATATCCTATTAGCTAAAGCACCCGATCCCTCAACTCCATTGGAAGATATCTTGTATCTATCCAAGATCATTACAACACCAATATCTCTCATCACCTTAATATTAATAGGATTTATACCTAGTCTCTGAGAAGCTAAATTAGCGAATTCGTCAGGGTCGAATAAAGGCATCTCCTCAATAAGTATCTCTGAGAATCTTGATCCTGATATAAAGACCCTATAATACTTATTACCCTGATCATCCTCCGCTTCTCCTAAAACAAGATTCATTGTTGGTTGATCGACTCCTAGTAATGTGCCTCTATACACCTTACCATCTGTTAACCTAACTATTATTCTTCTATCAATAATATTGTTTAGCTCTGTAGCGAATCTCCTTGATCCCTGGGCAATACTCACCTGGATACACCATATTAATAAATTTTAAAAACTCCAATAAGGATATACTCACAACACTAAGAGCTGACCTTCTCCCCGCCCTAGAGGGCGAGACTTTCAGAGTAAAGTGTGTAGTATCCAGAAGAGATTATCTACGGGATCTGGAGCTCTTTAAACTCTTTTACTTTAACTATTGTAAGATTTGTTCTAGCCGGAGCTGGTCTCTGGGAACATGTTAAAATCCCCTGATCATCTATATAGTAGTACTTGCAAATTTTCTCTTTATCAGGTGGTGGAGATAGTATATGAACATATGATCTGTCTCCGAGAGGCATTATTGTGAAGCAATTCTCGTTGCTACACATAACAGCTACCAATGTCGCGAAACCTGTTGCTCTTGATATCATGTATATAGCCATATCATCGAAATCCTCGAGGTATATCCTAAGCACATTAATTCTCTCACTACTCATTCGCTAACCCATTAAATAATTTTCAAAATTATCTTTAAAACAATACACGTTCCTAATCTATATAGTATTTACACAATGAATATTTCCCCGCATGAAAGATCTTTTCCAGAAACTATTTTCTCGGCATATTCTGATGATACGAAGATTAGCTTATCTTTCGAGCAAATATTCATTAACTCGCTAATTAGCTCATTTAGATTCCTGAATTCATATAGGTATATTGAGACATCAATATTTTCTGAGAAATAATCTCGTAATTTAGAAGCCCACTGACCAGGTCTCCCATTAATCAGGATATATAGTTTTCTACCAGCTATTCTGGACAATGTTAATATTTCTTTAACTACACCAGAATTTCTCTCTAAGGTGCTCATTGATAAGATGAGTATGCAGCCGCGGTATCTCCTCACCTTCTCAATATTTTTAAGAAGATCAGTTATAACCAATCTCATTCTCTAGTATCTTAAATATCTCTGAGTAATAAAGCTTATATTATTTTGTTAATGAGTCTAAAAATAGTTGTTGTAAGAGTACCGAGAGGATGTGAAATGGCGGAGAAAAGCGGATTCAAACATGTTGTGAGATTAGTAGCTACTGATCTAGACGGCACATTACCTATTCCTTACGCATTATCTAAGATCAAGGGTGTGGGTTATAGTTTCGCTCTAGCTATCTGCAAGCTCCTTAATATAGATCCTAATATGAGACTAGGGTACTTAGATGAAGAGACCCTAAATACTATAGAGAGAATAATTAGAGATCCGGCATCAGTAAAGATCCCACCCTGGTATTTTAATAGAAGAAAAGATTTAGATACAGGCGAGGATAAGCATTTGGTTGGTTCAGAACTTATACTAGCTGTTAGAGGAGATATTGATAGAATGATTAGAACAAGAAGTTGGAAAGGCTTTAGACACTCACTAGGTCTTAAGGTCAGGGGTCAGAGAACTGCTACTACTGGGAGAACAGGCATTACCGTGGGTGTTAGAAAGAAGAAACAGCAGTAGCGAGGAGGTGTTGATAACATAGGTGATCCTAAGAAATCTCGTAAGAAATGGGAGAGACCAGGGCATCCATGGATAAGGAGTAGATTAGAGGAGGAGATGAGGTTACTAGGAGCATATGGTTTAAGAAATAAGAGAGAGTTATGGCTCGCACAAACTCTTCTTCGCAATATTAGGAAGAGAGCTAGAATGCTTCTATCTCTACCCGCTGACGTTAGATCTGCGGAGGAGAAGAGGCTTATTGAAAGACTTTATGGTATGGGTTTACTAAAGATCCCTACAGCCACTCTTGATGATATACTGAGTTTATCAGTAAGTGATGTCTTAGAGAGGAGGTTACAGACAATAGTGTATAGGAAAGGTTTGGCGAAAACTATGCATCAAGCTAGACAATTAATAGTTCATGGACACATAGCTATTGGTGGAAGAAGAGTTACTTCACCGGGGTATCTAGTGTCGAGAGAGGAGGAGAACATGATCGGATTTTACCCAACCTCAGTATATTATGAGAAGATATCTGTGAGAGAGTGATGTGATTGTCTCTACAATCAAGAGAGATTAGATGGGGTATAGCTCATATATATGCTTCTTATAACAATACTCATGTGCATATAACAGATCTATCTGGAGCAGAGACTATCTCGAAAAGCTCGGGAGGAAGAGTTGTTAAGGCTGATAGAGAGAAACCCTCACCATATGCGGCTATGATGGTTGCTTATCAAGCTACTCAAGAAGCTATGGAAAAGGGTGTATCGGCTATACATATTAAGGTGAGAGCACCTGGCGGACATGGACCAAAGATCCCTGGACCCGGGGCTCAACCAGCTATTAGAGCCCTTGCCAGAGTAGGTTTTATTATTGGAAGAATAGAAGATATCACACCCATACCCCACGACACTACCAGGAGACCCGGTGGAAGAAGAGGTAGGAGGGTCTAAATGAATAATTATAGTAAAGATGTTGATATCAAGGTTCTCAAATCCACAGATACATACATAGAACTGTTATTTCTAAATACTCCACTACCCATACTAAATGCTATTAGAAGAATCATGCAGTTAGAGGTTCCTACAATAGCCATTGACGAAGTTATTTTCTACGAAAACTCCTCACCTCTATACGATGAAGTTATTTCTCACCGCTTAGGACTTATACCACTTAGATCTGAGGAAGCCATAAGAAAATACAGGTCTCCTGAGGAATGCGCAAAATGTATGGAGACTTACTACAGTGAGGTCCCTGAGGAAGAAGTGATGAGACCTAGAGCAATGGAGTGTGAGAATTGTTTTGTTTATATAAGAGGATCTTCTGAGAACCCTGATACATCTGATGAGCTAAAAACTTTTTACTCGGGAGATCTCGTGTCAGATGATCCTTTTACACAACCTGTTTATAAAGAGATACCTATAGTGGTTCTGGGACCTGGACAGAAAATATCTTTTGATGCTAAAGCTAGGCTTGGTAGAGGAGTTGAGCATGTTAAATGGAGCCCTGTCTCGGTGGCGGGTGTGAGGTATGTTGCCAAGATATATACGGAGACTTTAAGTGATGAGAAGATTCTTCAGGCCGAGGAGTGCGTGAAGTATTGTCCCGTAAATATACTTCGGTTCTCTAAGGATGAGAAAAAAATTGTATCAATAAATGATCTTGAGTGTATACTATGTAATCAATGTATAAAGAGATGTCCCGAGGACTCTATTAAAATTGTTTCGCAAGAGAATCAATTCATATTATTCTTTGAGTCAGTTGGACAACTATCTGTGAGAACCATACTTATGGAAGCACTTGATTTACTTATAAGTAAGATAGATTATCTTCTTAAACAGGTTGAGACTGAGGTGGGTAGAAGTGGTTAGAAGAGTGATTTCAACAAACATAGTTCTTAGACTATTGATAAGTGATTTGAGGAAATACGCTAATCAATACAAAGCACCTGTCTGGGATGCTGTGGCGGAGTTGCTGAGTAAGAGTTCTAGGAAAAGACCTGTTGTTAATTTATCGAAGATATCGAGATACTCAAGCGATGGAGATACTATAGTTGTTCCCGGAAAAGTATTGGGTTCGGGCACATTAAGTAAGAGAGTTACTATAGCGGCTTTCAGCTTCTCTGAGACAGCTCTTAACAAGATCAAGGCTGGTGGTGGTAGAGGTATAACTATAAGAGATCTTTTAAAAGAGAATCCTGAAGGTAGAGGGGTGAAGATAATTATATGAAGATGAGAGATTTTATTGAGAGTATTGAGAAGACATATCCCAAAAACTCTGTTTTAATCATAGATGGAGAGAATCATGTGCTTGGTAGAGTAGCGAGTATAGTAGCTAAACTGTTGCTCAGAGGATATAGAGTATATATCGTTAATTCCGAGAAAATTGTTTTGTCCGGACCTAGGAGAAGAGTTGTTGAAGGATACAAATTATTACTAGAAGTAAGAACTCATAAGAACCCCTACAAGGGGCCTAAGAGACCTAGGAATCCTATTAATCTTGTTAAGAGAGCTATTAGGGGAATGCTTCCAAAAGAGAGTGATAAGGGTTTCAGAGCTTATAAGAGACTTAAAGTATTCATAGGCGTGCCAGAAGAACTTAAGGATAAACCTATGATAAGAATACCTTTTGCCGAAGCATCAAAACTTAAGGGACCCTATGTATATATTAGTGAAGTGGCTAAGGAGTTAGGGTGGAGTACAGGTGAGTGAGCAGAAGAGAGAGAAGATAGTTATAGCATCAGCATCTAGAAAAACTTCTATTGCTAAAGCAGTTATTAGAGAAGGGAGGGGGAGATTTAGAGTGAATGGTGTACCTATAGAGATCTATCCTAATGAGATGACTAGATTAGTTATGTTAGAACCACTCTATATTTTAGGGGATAAGATTAGATCGAAGATAGATATAGATGTATATGTTTCAGGAGGAGGATACGTGTCTCAAGCAAAAGCTGTCAGAACAGCTGTTGCTAGAGGGATCTTGGAGTTCTTTGATAATAATGAGTTAATAAGATCTCTGTTTATAGAATATGATAGAAGTTTATTAGCTGGAGACCCTAGGCAAACAGAGCCTGAGAAATGGATGAGGTATTCAGCGAGGAGATTTAGGCAGAAGTCGTATAGGTGATATTTATTGATTATACCTGTGAGATGTTATACTTGTGGATATCCGATAGGTAGACATTGGGATGAGTATAGGAGAAGGGTTTCAGCAGGTGAAGATCCTAAGAAGGTTTTAGATGATCTTGGGATAAAGAGATATTGTTGTAGAAGAATTTTATTATCACATGTATCTCTCATAACAGAAATTGCTTATTATAAGAGAAAATTATGAGAGTGATTATATGAGTTCCTATGATTATGAGGGTTCTGAGGAAGTTAAGCAAGAATCTACTATGGTGGCTAGGTATGCAACCGTTGAACTTCTAGTACCCATAGATGTTTACTTATCAGCTGGTGTTCATATAGGTACTTATTCATCGAATAAATATTTGGAAAAATTTGTTTTTAGAGTTAGAAGTGATGGTCTCTATATCTTGGATGTGAGGAAAATAGATGAGCGTATAAGAATCGCTGCTAGATTCTTAGCGAGATTTGATCCACCAAATATATTAGCTGTGGGAGGTAGACAATATAGTTTCAAACCCGTAGAGATGTTCGCTAAGTTGATCGGAGCAAAAGCTGTCTTAGGAAGATTCATACCTGGAACATTAACTAATCCTCATTTACCCACGTATATGGAGCCGGAAGTAGTAGTGATATCTGATCCGAGAATCGATACACAAGTTCTCGCAGAGGCTATTGAGACAGGGATCCCGGTAATCGCTTTTGCAAGCACAGATGCTAAGATTAGTGGAATAGATATTGTTATACCTGGTAACAATAAAGGTAGAAAGTCGCTAGCTCTTCTATACTACTTATTAACGAGACAAGTTCTGAGAGAGAAAGGTTTAATAGGATCAAACCAAGATCTAGGGGTTTCAATAGAGGATTTCGAAACAAAAATCACCGCACCCTAGAACTATCTGCATGACCTGACCTACTCCCCGCCCTAATAAGCTAGGCTCTCAGTTGTAAGGATAAACCTTATCTTTTACTAAGGGTTGCTACTCTGTGATAGAATTATAATCAGTGTATCTAATAGATAAATGGTGGGTTTATATAAAGATCATTGGTCTCGTAGGATTAGGAAGAGTTGGGCTTAGAACACTTGATATACTTACTAGAAGAAAAGATCTGTATATCTATGGGTTTGACATAGATCCTTCTAAAAAAGATCTGTTGGTTAATTACGAGAATTTAGAGTTTATAAGAATTAGAGATATAGGTGATTTAAGAAACTATTCATCTAAACTAGATCTATTAATGTCCGCTGTTCCCTCAAGAGAAGGGTATAGAGTAGCGAAATTAGCAAGTGAGTTATGTATTGATCTTGTTGATGTATCATTTACCTCGGAGGATCCTTATACCCTTGATAAAGATTTCAAGAAATGCGACAAGATATATGTTCCGGATGCGGGGTATGCACCGGGGTACAGCAATATTGTTGCTGGATACCTGAACAAGAAGCTTAATGGTTTAAAGAATCTCGAGATATACGTAGGAGGCATACCTGTGGAGAATATTCA
>CAZFDB010000074.1:0-6483 GCA_964517475.1 uncultured Desulfurococcaceae archaeon
AGATCTTCCTAATCTAATTAAGTGAAAAGCTATGTCCCCCAACTCAGGCTTAGAGGGCTCTTCATAAACTAAAGATCCCGCTGAGACACCCAGACCTGAAGCAACTTCATTCAAAACACGATCTCTTAATACTCTAAATGGCTCATACACAATGCTCATATTGATTTACCAACCCAGTGTTTAATACACATAAAAATCTAATAATATAGACTATAGACTATGTATATAGCAAGGAAGATTAGTAAATCTATAAAAGTACATTCCTATATAATTGTTATAGGGGCCGTAGTCTAGCTTGGAAGGATGCCAGCCTGGGGTGAGCATCCCCAACCCGGAACGCTGGTGGTCCCGGGTTCAAATCCCGGCGGCCCCATAACCTCTACTTAAAATAAGATATCCATAGATGCCTAGTTTATTATCACATATACATGATTATACTTATATACCCAAGTATAATAGTTATTATGGTTAAAATAATTGAACCTAGTGAAAAGCTACGAGGATCTTGACTTAAGTAATAAAAAACTTCTTGTTAGACTCGATTTGAATTCACCAATAGATCCTGGTTCAGGAAAAATACTTGATGATACACGTTTAAAGATTCATTCCGAGACCATCAAGATCCTACTGAACAAAGGATCTTCCTTAGTGCTACTATCTCATCAGGGTAGACCTGGAGAAACGGATTTCAAGGATCTCTCCCAACACGCAGAGCTATTATCTAGATACAGTGGTGTCAACATCAGATTCATACCTGATATTATAGGACCAACAGCTCTTAGAGAAATTAGTGAGTTAAGAAGTGGCGAGGTTATACTGCTTGATAATGTAAGATTCTTATCTGAGGAGCTTATTGAGGCTCCTCCTGAGATTCACTCGAAGACATATTTAGTTAAGAGATTAAGTCCTCTGATAGACATATATGTCAACGACGCATTTGCCACCGCCCATAGATCTCAGCCAAGTATCGTTGGATTCCCTCCCGTTATTAAATCCTGTGCAGGACCTGTAATGATGAGGGAGCTGAAAGCGATCTCAAGAATCAGTGAGGAGAGTACTTCGCCAAAGATATTTGTTTTAGGAGGTGCCAAGGTAATTGATACAATAAGAGTTATTGAGAATATAACTAGGAGAAGAATCGCTGATAGAATATTGACCACGGGTTTGGTTGGATTAGTGTTTCAGGTTGCTAAAGGGATTAAGAGTAGTCAACATGTGACAAGGATCCTGGAGAGTAGAGGGCTACTAAGTATTGTTCAGAGAGCTAGGAGAATTATTATTCAAGGAGCACCTATCGAGACACCAATTGATTACAAAGTTCTGAAATCAAATAACGAGGTATCTAATGAACCCGCCTATAATCTTACTGGAGCACCACTCGATATTGGTGAGGAAACTATTGAGATGTATACATCTATGATGAAAGAGGCTAATCTCATAGTTATGAGAGGGCCGGCTGGATATATAGAGGATGAGAGATTTGCTGTGGGGACTAAGAGACTGGTTCAGGAAGCTATTAATTCAAAGGCTTATGTTATTATTGGAGGTGGTCACTTAAATATGTATGTTCCTGAGAATCAATTAAATGAAGACAGGATCCATGTATCTAGTGGAGGAGGAGCATTACTTGAGTATCTCTCTCAATCAACATTACCAGCTATAGAGGCTTTGGAGATCTCTTATAGAAAATTCTGGGGTGGAGAAAAATGATTCGTGTCGGAGTAAATGGTTTCGGGACAATAGGTAAGAGAGTTGCTGAGGCTGTCATGCTCCAAGACGATATGAGGCTAGTAGGCGTTGTTAAAACAAGACCTAATTACGAAGCACTCACAGCTGTTAAGAGAGGCATAAATATCTATATCCCGAGAGAGAAAGAGAAGGAATTCATTGATAAAGGAGTAGAATTCAGAGGCTTCATAGAAGATCTTATGGAGAAAATAGATTTAGTAATAGACGCAACACCTGGTGGTGTAGGAGCGAAGTATAAGTCTCTCTACGAGAAATATGGTCTCAAAATGATTTTCCAGGGAGGCGAGAAAGCATCTGTAGCTGATCTAAGCTTCAATTCGCTCGTTAATTATGAAAAGGCTCTCGGAGCAAGATCTGTTCGAGTCGTTAGTTGCAACACTACTGGTCTAATAAGAGTTCTATGGAGTATCTCAAGGATTGGGGATATAGAAAGTGTCAGAGCTGTTATTATTAGGAGAGGAGCTGATCCCAAAGAAATTGATCGGGGACCTATCAATAGTCTTGTTCTAGATCCTCCATCAATACCTAGTCACCACGCACTGGATGTAAAAACTGTTTTGGGAGACATAGATATTGAGACCATAGCTATAGCTTCACCAACAACTTTAATGCATATGCATGTTCTAAGTATAAGATTGAGAGGTAATGTGTCTAGAGAAGAGGTAATAGATGTCTTGAGTAAGACGCCGAGGATTATTTTAGTAGATTCCTCGAGAACTAGTATTAAATCATCATCAGAAATTATTGAATTAGCCAGAGACCTTGGTAGAAAAAGATATGATGTGTATGAGAATGTAGTCTTTAAAGACACTGTATATGTCAAGGATAAAGAGATTATGTTTGTACAAGCAATTCATCAAGAAGCTATTGTGATACCTGAGAATATAGATGCTGTGAGAGCATTAATGCTTCTGGAGAAGGATCCTTGGAGAAGTATAGAGAAAACAAATAAGAGTCTCGGGATATTATCAGGTGAATTGAGATGAGGTGATGCATATGAGTATTGAGAAGAGATACGAGATAAGTTTCTTATTCAGGAAGATTCTAGTCCCAATCGATGGTAGTGAGAATAGTTTTAAAGCTTTAGAACTCGCATTAGATTTTGCTAAGAGATACGGATCTAGGATCCATTGTGTTTATGTTAAAAGAATCGATGAAGATGATAATGAGATTAAAGAGATCATTGAGAAGAAATCTCTTGAGAAGAAGATATACGTGGAATATAAGTCATTGATCTACGACCCTAAGGAATCGAGCGTGTCTAGCGAGTTAATAAGATACATTGCGGAGCAGGGATTCGATGCCGTGATCATAGGTGCTAGAGGAAGAACATTATCAGAAGATATTAATATAGGTAGCACAGCACTTAGCATAGTAATAAACACGCCCGTAACAGTGATTGTTGTAAGATAACGAGAAACTATGAACTAATTAGATTAATCAAGACATTTCTTCTTGGCAGAAAACCACTATGTTTTTAATAACCAATGCCAGAGATAATGGATCCTCTGCAAATACATAAACATTAGGTTCTAGCCACAAACCACCTTCATCAATAACCACACGAATATTTCTACTATTACCAACTACTCTCGCTACATCTTCAATAGCCTCTCTCTCTGCTCCTGTCTCATGAGGTCCTGTGACACCGACCGGGATCTTGTTTCTTCTTATCCACTTACTAATACAATCATGCTTCTTTAGATTCGCTACAGCTCTTAACTCTGGTCTTGATAGAGATATCTTCAATAGTATAGATCCTAGATGTCTACTAGCCCCCCACTCCGGTTTTCCGACCTTAGCAACCTGATTATCGATTCTAAAGATCCTGCTGGGGTAGGCTAGCACATCCTTAAGATCCTTCGCATCCTTCTTTCTAAAAGCTATATTCATCCCAACCTCCGGGACAAGATTTGCTAATCCTCTCACTGAAGATATTATTTGAAAAGCTCTTTCAAGGATCTCGATCATCTCAACATCTTCTTTAATTATAAATGTCTCAGCACATATATTACAATTCTCAGGGATCCTAGGATCTATTCTCCTATGATAGCTACAGATCCTCAGAGACGATAATTGATTATTCACATACATCATGAAGATCCTCATAGCACCTACTACATTTCCTATCAATAAGAGATTCATGATCTCCTCAGCTATCAACATAAAATCTTCATCAGAGATCCCTATCTCTCTAATTTTCTGAAGAATATTATCGATATTATACATCTCTGTGTTTAGATAAGCATGAATAGTTGGTTGAGAAATACCTAAGAAATTAGCGATCTTGGGTTGAGAATACCCCTTCTCTCTAAGTCTCCTAGCCATATACGCTTTCAAATATGTCTCGATCATCTTTGTGATAATTGTGTAGGGTGTGAGCAATATATACTCCAGAGATAATATGACTTATTTCATATAAGAATAAGTTCTATGTATCTTATGTATCAAAGATTTTCTCGAGAAATTCTCGGCATATCATAAGATCAGGGTTGTCTAGAAAGATCTCACCCGATCTATTCATATATATACTGAAAGTCTTTACAGAAACACCTCTTCTTATAGCCTCAGCAACCAATCTCTCAACCCCCAGATCCTCTTTACCAAAGGGTTTGAAACACAACGGATTCTTCATAGCGGCTATAAATACCAGCATAGGTTCGTGACCCCCAGATAATTTTAACTTAATTAATTTCTCGATATGCCTCCTCCCCCTCTCAGTTGGACAGTCAGGGTACATAGCCTCATTATCATCTCCTCTAAGTACAGCACTTTTAGTTTCTACGAGATATGATTTGTCTATACACTCTATCTCGTAATCAAATCTAACATTTTCGTATAATGGATTTTTTGAGACAACTCTACAATTCTTCATCCATGTAAAAGCTCCTTGCTCAACTAATTTCTCAAAGACCTTGTTCTGAGTTATCGTATCAATCACAGCAAAATCTCCAGCTACCACATCCTCAACCCCTATTAATCTATACCGTGTCTTGGATCTCTCAGAGGATCTCTTTATTAGAAGAGCTCTTCTACCACCAACCAGAAAATCTTGTAATCTACCCGTATTTGTGTTGTGAGCATAAATAATTCTTCCATCTATCTCAATCTCAACAATAAATCTATTAACCCTTCTAATAATCCTGCCTTCAACAACTTCACTCAATCTCTCAACAAAATACATATGTACCTTCTTAATACTGTATACGGCGAAGAATAAAAATATTTTAGATACCAATAAATTACTAAGTATCGAGAAACTTGTCTATATGTGATATATGTGGTGTTAGAGAAGCAACGATCTATCAGAGACATAGTGGTAAGAAGCTTTGTCCAGTATGCTTTATAAATGATGTCATGGGGAGAGTTTCTAGAGAGATTAAGAGATACAATATGTTTAATTCAAATGATAGAATTCTTCTAGCATTGTCTGGAGGCAAGGATAGTTTTGTTCTCCTAGATATAATGTCTCAGATACATGATCCTTCGAAATTAGGTGGTGTAACCGTTATTGAGGGTATAGAAGGCTATAACAGAGCCGAGGATATAGAGAGATTAAGAATTTATGCACGTGAGAGAAGCATTGATCTTCATATTACCTCGATTAAAGAGTTATCTGGGTATTCCTTGGATGAGATAGTTAAGAAATCTTTCGAGAGAAACCTTAAGATCTCGCCATGCACATTCTGCGGATTATATAGGAGAAGAGGTATTAACCACGTGGCAAGGTTATACGGATATGATAAAGTGGCTACTGCTCATAATCTTGATGACGAGGCTCAGACAATAATTATAAATATTCTACGCGGGGATCTGATTAGATTGGCAACGATACATCCTCTGAGGAGAAATCCATCAGATCTTTTCATACATAAAATTAAGCCTCTGAGAAAAATATATGAGTATGAAACAGCTATATATGCAAAGATAAAAGGTTATAAGCCACAGATCGTTGAATGCCCATACCTAGATCTAATGCCTTCTCTGAGAGCTAGGATTAGAGAGATTCTTTATTTACTTGAGGAAGAGAGACCAGGGATCTTAATGAGGATCCTAGAAACATTCGATGATCTTTTCATAGACGAAGTTGGTAAAACAAGTATTAGATTAGGGATATGCAGAGTTTGTGGAGAACCGACTAGTCCGGGAAGAAATATTTGCAAAGTCTGTGAATTACTCCTCAGAATAGGTCTGGTTCATTACTCTCCTACATGAATTGATCCTTGGTTTCCCTCGGAGTTAATATTTATAAACTCAGATTATAAATGATACTGATAAATCACTCCATGAATAAGGTGTCTCTAATATGGATTATATAAGTGGATTATTACATTTATCAGCACTTGGAATATATTTCCACGCAATATTCGTTTCATTAACATTAGGGCTTCCACTAACAATAATATTTCTATTATTCAAGTATAGAAATACTGACGATGAGAGGTATTATAGGGCTGCTAGACTAACCACTATAGTATTATTCGTCAACTTCGCCTTAGGAGCTATTACTGGCACATTAGTGGAGTTTGGGCTTGTTCAAATATGGGCTGGAACTATTCTCGCCATAGCATCATTTGCATTTGCACCACTCGCACTTGAGTTAATAGCATTTGCTAATGAGATAGCGTTCCTCATATTATTCGGGGTCACACTTGGTAGAATTAGAGTGACTTACAGCATAATTATACTCGCAATTTACTGGGTATTCGCATTATTCTCAGGATTACTGATCAC
>CAZFDB010000075.1:0-6480 GCA_964517475.1 uncultured Desulfurococcaceae archaeon
TGTAAGTCTATCCCTGTATGTGACCACGACCACGTCTATCTGCTTGTTCACGACATAGTCGAAGAGTTTCAATAAGCTTCTTCTATCAGTTTTTAATCCGCTTGCAACATCGCTTAACACATCGATGACTCTATATCTTTTGGAGGTACATTATTCTGTGAGATATTGCGCCTGCCTCTCTAAGTCGTCCCTCTTCTCACTGCTAGAAACACGAGCATATATAATTGCTCTAACCTTCTTACTAACTGGTAATCCCTCAGCTATTCTCCTAATCTCACTCTCAGGGATCCTGTACTTACCACCAGCAGTTCTAATAACCTTGATCCTATCCTCCCTAACCCACCGTGAAAAAGTAGAGTAGCTAGTACCTAGACGTCTACAAACCTCCTTAGGTCTCAAAAACCTCTCCGAACTCTCTGAAATAACTGAGACCAATGATAATAAACAGAATCAAAGCTTATAAACCTAACCCACAAACATTAACCGCGAAACAGCCCAGGCACCCATTCTCTCAGGAGATTTATTCTCAACAACGCCTCCAACAACGGCGTAGAATATTCTCAATCAAACTACACCATGATATATTTACTAAGTATTAAATGATAAAAAATCATAGCGCGTAAAAAAGATCAGGGTTTTTGCGAAGAATTATATTAATAAAAAACATTACAACTGAAAGCCTAGCTTTTTAGGAGGGGGCTCAGACATTATAGTTGCTTTGTCTAGCTATTGCTTTTAGAGAGTCTAGTAATTCTCTCTCAATAACTCTATGAGACTCGAAATGTTTATTCGGATCTTTAGTCAGCGTGTAAACCCAGTAGATCACAAATAATGAAGTGACCAATGTTAATATTACGTAAAGCAATGTGCTTCTATCGGGTACAACATCGAATTCCTCAATTCTTCTATAGAAGCTCGGCACCCTCTCTCTGATCTCATCAAATAATTCTCCTAGTAAAAATCTCTCATGTTGGGAGTGTTTAACAAAATCTTTGTTTAGGAAGTGATATACATAGAAGATGTAGAATGGAACTATTATAAGTATTGTATTAACCACTGCATCTCTATTCTGTGAGTATGCTCGTAACTCATTTAATCTACTCCTGATCATATTAGATCTTTTGAAACCTAGGATCTCTGATATCTCCGCAATAACCTCATATAACTCCAATGATCTTTTGAAATGATCATTTCTTCTCTTGATCCATTTATAAACTATGTAGAAGAAGAATATGATAGCAATAACCGACACAGCAAACCCTGCCACGATCAGTTCATGCGTGAATATGCCTAGGACCAGTAGGAATACTCCTATGACAAGTAATATTGATGGTAGAAATGGGAATATTATAGGCATGATATAATCAGTCTCCCTAGATCTATCAATCAACTCACCTGCTTTACCAAATAATGTTTTTAGTCTAGTCTCAACATCACTCTGCATATCAGATACCTCAAAATATTCTTTATGCGGATATATAAATCATAATCTACTTATAAATAATTAATAATTAATAATTTTTAGTAGAAATAATCTTTACTTAAAATATTCTTATTGTTTTAATTTCGTATGGTTCAAATACTATCTCGTTTCTTTTAAAGAAACCTGATTCTATCAGATCTGTCTCCTCAGCAGGTATCTTAAGAATTGTTCTTCTACCATAAGTCTCCCAGATCCTTGCTACATAACCCTCCCCATCCTCAGCTAATTTAATTGTTTCGAGTAGTAGATTGGGTTGATCTATTTTCATCAAACTCCTCTCCTCAATAGATCCTCTAAATATTCTCAGTGGTCTGTGATACTCAACTGCTCTTCTCGGGATCTCCGCGTCTCTCCACGACCCCTTGTGTGGATATATTGAGAATTCAATTTCTATCTCCCCATGATCTAGGTGTGGGTTAGGGAATATCGGTGTTTTCAGAAGTGTTAATCCAACAATATTCCTATCTAAACTATGACCAGATCTCCCCTTATTAATTATTGCTACGCCGTAGTCAATTGAGTAAATATCTATCCATCTCCATATAGGAAACTCGAATTTTGCTTGATCCCATGTGTTCTCAGGCTCAATACTTCTTCTAATCACCCCATATGGTATCTCAGCCTCAGCATTAACTGGGTTGAACCCTAATTCAAATAATTCTCTGAATAAAACGAATCTTTCTCTTACCAACCCCTCTATCTTGAAATCTACTCTCCTACTACTCCTCCACAGACATATTTTCTCAACCAACTCTGTTTTTCTATACCTGTATCTTCTCTCTAAACATGATCTCAGGGGACCCGCCTCAGATACCTTCACTTCGTAGGGAACCAGTTCTCTACAACTTCTCTTGTACCAAGGATCGATGTCCCAACCATCCCACTCAGCAGGAATATCTATGCATGCAACAACATAGCTTCTCTTAACGGCCTCAACATTATTCTCCAAATCTCTAATCGAGCCCTCTGAATCAATCTCCAGCACCCCATTACTGATCTTGACCCCATCAATCTTCATAGGCTCAGCAAATACACCCTCACCCTCCTCAAACACCTTAACACCCATAGGCGGCGCATCTACTAATGAATACACCTCCCCATCAATGATTTGTTGAACAGCTCCTCTCACTCTCCCCTTAACAACATCTACTCTACCCCAAGGAAGAGTGTTGATCACGGACAACTTATTTTCGCTAGGAGAGATGTTTCTACTAACCACCTCATTTATCTCCTCCTCGATCTTTCTCAGCAACTTAGTTAAATTATCTACGTAGTACTCATATGCTTCTCTAACCAATGTGGCTGATGCTGTGTCGTGGAACTCCGCTTCCAGCAACGCCTCCCATAGATCTCTATAGCTCCTCTTCTCACCAAACATAAAACTTATAACCTCTAGATCCTTGAGATACTCCTCAGATAATCTAATAAGTTTCTTGAGTCTATGACCAGTTGAGTAAGTCCCTCTATGAATCTCTAGATAAAGCTCACCTCTCCACGTAGGCAACTCACTATTCTTAACAGCCTCATAGTACTGATAAGGATCCGCTAAAACAAGTCTTGGCACACCAGGGGCTCTGGAGTATATTTTCAATCTCTCCATCATCAACCAAGTAGGCCCCCCACCACCATCTCCATGACCAAATGCTATGAAACCTGGTCTCTCAGGAGACGTGTGATCCTTCCACGCACCAATTATTTGTCTAGGTGATAGATCGCTTCCATAGGTCGCGTAGTTAACAGCTATGATATCACTGCCATCAACACCCACCCATCTAAATAATGAGTATGGGAACCTGTTCTGCCTATTCCAATAAAGCTTGTGTGTGAAGAATATCTTTATCCCTGACTTCCTAAGGATCTGTGGTAGCGATGCTGTGAACCCGAAGGTGTCAGGCAACCAACCAATCTCTGTGATTCTCCCGAACGCCTCCAAAAGAGTTCTCTGACCATATAGGAATTGCCTAACCAATGACTCACCACCAATTACATTTGTGTCGCTCTCAACCCACATACCACCTACTGGAATAATTATTCCCTGCTTAACCGCCTCAACAATCTTCTTAAACAACTCCTCATCACCCTCCCTGATCCACTTGATGAATATCGCGTTGGACAAAACAAATTTCATATCATACTTCTTGGATAGTGAGAGAACATTATATAATGTTCTCTTAACCTTATGTCTAGTTACATCAGGTGTCCACAGCCACGAGACATCTATGTGTGCGTGGCCAACAGCGTATAGAACACCTTCTGAACCTCTTATCTCAATATTTAATCTAGACAACTCATTTCTCAAGGTCTCGAGAGCTCTTCTACTCATCTCAGCTAATTTACCAGGATCCATAGGTTCGACTGAGGGATCTATTTCAATACCGTAGTATTTCAAGGATCCTATGTAGAATGGTGGTTTAGTTATAGAGTAGATAGTTGATGCCTTAATCTGCCAATTAGCAACACCCTCCAACTCAATCTGATCAAGGGCGTAGTTAATAGCTTTGATCAGGGCCGCGTCCCCAGTTGCTTCGGCAAGATCTGTTAATAGTGATGCTTCGATAACGAATCTATAAGTCCACGGCTCCTTAACATATAGATACGCTCCTCTGAAATCAAATAATTTCTCTCCGAATGGGCCCACAACAGATGGTCTCAGAATAATTTTGTTATGTCCTTTCTCAATTGGTATGAACCTATTATCATGTCCACCATCGGGTGCTTTGTAGACAGCGTATTTATCATCATTAATTATTAATGTTCCTTCACCAACTAAGTCAACGAATATAAATGGTTGATCCATGTCAACAAATACTTCACCACAAAACTCTCTCTGATACTCACCACACTCAACCAAACCTAGTTTTCTGAACTGGATCGTTGATGCAGAATCTATGTAGAAGAGCTCTGTTCTAATACCTCTGATATCTCTCAGAAGAGACAATTTATTTACCTCATCACTAATATTTCCTGTGAACTCTATAAGTATTTTGGAATAGGATAAGTATCGCTAGAAATACGGCTACGGTGTAGAGATTAATGCTCGTTGAAAATGAAATGGATCTTGATGAGGCTATAGAGATTATATGTTACCCAAGATACTCAGAGCATCGTACAGAGTGTCTTGAGAGAATAAATATTTTAATGAACCTCGGCGTTGTGAAGATCTATAGCTTCGGAGATAGTTTATTGGGAAGATTCAGAGTAGTGGGTAAGGGGCATGCATCAATAGTTGTATTAGCTAGACACAGGATCTATGGAGATGTTGCTGTGAAGATCAGAAGATTTGATTCTAAGAGAACATCACTTGAGACCGAGGGCGAGTTTCTTAGAAAAGCTGCTGTGACCGGGTATACCCCTGTGGTGTATGAATACACTCGTGATTTCATAGTAAGAGAATTTATTGAGGGTCCAAAACTAATTGATTTCTTAACCATGAATATTGGTAGTAGAGAAGTGATTAAGAAGGTTATTAGAGCATTGATCCACTCCTCATATAATCTTGATAACATATTTATTGAGATACAGGAGATTAGTAGACCTGATAAACAAATTATTGTGAGAAGAAATGATCCTGAGAAAATATATTATATCGATCTGGAAAGTGCCCGGATTAGTAATAAATCATCTAATTTAACAAAGATCATCAACTATATTCTCCGTAGAGATATTAAAGGTGTAAGGATCAAAGATCTATTAAATATTGATCCTGGTGAAGAGAGTATTTTAAGAGATCTTGCGAGGATCTATAAAAAAGATCTTGTTAATAGAAAATATATCCTTGACAAGATCCTTGAGATAATGAATCTATGATCACGCAACTAAACCAAGATCCCTCAACCCACTCAATATCAAGGAAACAGCTATTGAAGCAATTATAAGAGACATGAATTTACCTAATCCTTGAAGAACAGTTGTTCCGAGGTATTTGAAAAGAGTATATGAGTACTTAAGCAACGGGTATGATATTAGCAGGGCTATGTAAGCAGCAATCAACGTTACCAAAGACCCATATATCCTTGAGTAAACTATTAGTGTACTCATAGTACCTGGACCCACTATCAATGGAGTTGCTATAGGAACAATCGCGAAATCACCGCTACGAACATTCTCGGGTTTGTGCCCTGTTATTAACATATCTATTGCAACAGCTATTAGAAGAATACCACCAGCTATTCTCAGAGATACTAGATCTATGTTGAAGAATTTTAGAATATATTCACCTGCTAACGAGAATATTGTGAGTAGTATGAATACCACTATAATCGCTCTATTAACTATCCTACTACTAATCTTCTCAACATCTTTCTCAGACCCTGATAACGCACTTATATAACTAATTAGAGTAGGTATCGCCGCAGGAGGATCCATTATAGCGAATAATGATACCGCCATAGGTATCAATACATTAATAACATAGCTAATTGCATCCATTTTCTAATCACAATCTAATTATTATCACTGCAGTAAAATACTAACGCTTTCCGCGACTCAATGAATAGATCACATAAATTGTTTCTCCTAGATCAATAATATTATTATGTGAATTGTACATATTATTATGAGGAGATATTGTGTTTCGAGGAGTTATTGTCCCACTCATAACACCTTTCAAAAAAGATTACTCAATTGATTATGACGGCTTGAGATGGTTGGTGAACTATCTAGTTAGAGAAGGTGTCAATGGGATCTTCCCTAACAGCACCACGGGAGAATTTGTTCATTTGAGATATGAAGAGATTATCTCACTAGTGAAGATTGTTGCTGAGGAGGTTGGTGGCAGAGTACCTGTTATTCCGGGTGCTACGGCGAATTCTACTCTCGAGGTAATTGATTTAGCTAAGCGATTATTAGATTATGATGTCAATGGTTTTATTGTGGCTCCACCCTACTACTTCAAATACTCTGATGATAAACTCAAGAAACATTTTTCGGGGATTGCTGAGAGAATTGATAAGCCATTGATAATATATAATAATCCCTCAACCACAGGCGTGAATCTC
>CAZFDB010000076.1:0-6395 GCA_964517475.1 uncultured Desulfurococcaceae archaeon
AATAGGTGTGCTCTATACAAAGAGTGGGAAAATAGATACACCGGTTTTTTTCCCTGTTATTCATCCATTTCCGGAAAATCAGGAAGTTAGTGTAGGGGAGATTCAGAGTATAGGTTTCAACGCGGTGATCACAAATGCGTATCTTGTTAAGAGAATCTATGGGGAAGACGCTGTTAAGAAAGGATTAAAGAATATTCTTTCGTTTAAAGGAGTTTTAATGACTGACTCAGGAGCTTACCAGATACTAAGGTACGGATCAATTGATATAGATAATAGATCAATAGTTGAGTATCAGGAGAAACTAGATCAGGATGTAGCGGTTATACTTGATATACCTACTAGATCAGATGTGTCTTATGAAGAGGCTCGTGAAAGTGTTTATGAAACTATTAGAAGAGCTAAAGAGGTATTAGATATAATATCGAAATCCGAGAAGATCTGGGTTCTACCAATACAGGGAGGATCTTATAGAGACTTGGTGGAGTTATCAGCTAGAGAGGCTTGGAGTATGCCTCAGTACGATATGTATGGTATAGGAAGCCCAGTAACTTTTCTAGAGAACTACGAGTATGATAAAATACTAAGCAGCGTCCTTGTGGCTAAGAAGATTCTTCCACCTGATAAACCAATTCATTTATTTGGTGCCGGACATCCCATGATGTTATCATTTGCTGTGGCCTTAGGAGTGGACAGCTTTGATTCAGCGAGTTATTTATTGTATGCACGTGAGAATAGATATATGACAGAGTATGGGACTGAGAAATTAGAGGATTTAGAAGAATTTCCATGTTCATGTCCTGTATGCTCAAAATATACTCCTAAGGATCTTAGGGAGATGGGTGAGAAAGAGAGAATTAGATTATTAGCAATACATAATTTATATGTTATAATGAAGGAGATCAAAAGGATCAGGACCGCTATAAGAGAGAATAGATTATGGGAGCTTGTTAAGGAAAGATCTCATTCACATCCTAGGTTAAGAGGAGTTTATAAGATTATTACTGGAGAAATAGATTTCATATCGAGATACACACCATTTTCTAAAGGCAAGAGAGGAATTTTTATAACTGAGTATTTCGACACTAAGAGACCTCAGATAATTATATCAAAGAAAAAGAAGAGAGATCTAATCAGATATATTCTTGAGGATGTGATTTGTGATGATATATATCTATTACCTGGAGACCCTGATCAGAAGCCTTATTCAAGTTCAAAGATGATCTCCGGGATCATTAAAGAGATCCTGGTGAAGACGGATGCTAAATGCATATACTTCTACACACCGATTATGGGTATAGTCCCGAGAGGATTAGAAGAAGCCTACCCCTATTCTCATTACGAATACTCAGTACTTGATGATGAAGAGAAGATCCTTCAGGATTTATATGAAGAATTAAGAGATTTCATAAGAGATGTGATAGATCTAAGAAGAGATTCTCATCTGAAGATAAATGTTGTTTTTATAGATAATATCTATTGGATAAGAAAATTCAGAGAATATCTAAAAGATCTGTTTAATGACCCTGTTATCTCAACTTATATTAGGCTCATAGATAAAATAGAGGATCTATTGACCTAAGGATAAATTAAGTTCTCTTAAGACTTTTTCTTGAAGAAATTAGTAATCTTCTTAGATGTCTATATACAGTTGAGTGTTCTCTTCCCTCTATAATGAGTTCAATAGCTTCTTTAACAGCATTAACACTTTCATAATCACCTATTATAGCCACCACATTATCGTATATAGATATACTGCATCCACTTATCTCCTCAAGATTTCTCTTAACTCTTCCTCCCTCACCAATTATTCGAGCCTTGATTCTTCTGAGATGATTCTCTGGTAGCCGAAGCTGATCTTTTAAATCAATTATTAATAATATCTGATCTTCTTCTAATACCCTCTCAGCTTCTTCAGGACTGAAACCAGTACCTATGGCCTCAACATAATTCTTGGCTCTAAGAAGATTCTCGACAGAGGTATTCTCAGTCCTAGGCTCTATAGATACTGAACCTAAGTTCTCGTCAACAGAGATCACAACCCCTAATCTCTCCTCAAGAAACTTGAGATTTTCGCCTCTAACACCTTTCAAAGTCTTGATTCTTTCAACAGGGATCTTTGTTAATAATTTTGTTATTCCCGGAATAATCTTGGGGTTAGAATTCTCCATTAAATCACCTTGTCTTGGTAATACACCATAACTAAACTACTACTTACATCTAATAAAAATATTATAGGAAGAACTCTAATTATATGGGATGATGAACTCGGGAGATATGAGAGATGATTAGGGTCTTGAGTCCTGATCCTCTCTAAATAACTTACTCAATCCATTAACAAGATCTATGCTTGGGGCAAACCCAAGATCTCTCTTGATCCTATTTATATTAGCAATACTTATTTTTATGTCGCCAGGTCTAGCCTCACTGAATACTGGTTTTAGATACTCTTTACCACTTAATTTAATCATTATACCAGCTAATTCTTTTATAGACACTCCTTTACCAGTCCCTAGATTATATACTCCAGAGAGATCTTTGTTAATAGCTAGATAAACAGCTTTAGCAACATCCTCCACATATATAAAATCTCTTATGCTACTACCATCACCATATATTATTGGGGGCAGATCTCTTCTCAGTCTATCTAGAAAAATTGTTATAACACCAGCATATTCCTTATTCTGTCCTCTACCATAGACATTGAAGATTCTGAATATGAAATAACTATATTTGTTGCATAGCGAGTTTCTAATAACTGATTTCTCTCCCAATAATTTACTTAATCCATAAGGTGACTTAGGTCTTGTGGGATCTGTTTCTTCTATAGGGATCTTAATAGGTTCTCCATAGACAGCGGCTGAGCTTAGATAAATAATCTTCTGCTTATTACTTAGATACCTAGTTAATCTCTCGGTTGCGTAGAAATTATTCTCAAAATAGATCCAGGGATTATGCATGGATTCTTCAACACTTATATAAGCTGATGCGTGTATAATAACATCGTATCTCTCTAATAATGTCCTCAGATCATTTTTTCTAAGATCGATTTTATGTATAAGTAAATTTTTTTCTTTGATACGTCTAAGATTCTCTGGCGAAGATCTCTCTAAGTTATCAATTATTTCAATATCAAATCCTTTATCATATAAATAAGTTGATATATGAGAACCTATGAACCCTGCTCCTCCTGTAACCAATATTTTCAAAAGATCTACCTACTAGCAGTTAATTTCCTAGCTTCTCTCTCAGTCTCTCTTAAAATAACTATATCTCCTACTCTAACAGGCCCCTTGATATTCCTAGTAATAATCCTCCCCTTATCTCTACCCTCAAGAACTCTCACTCTAACCTGCGTAATCTCGCCCGTGACACCTGTTCTACCAATTATTTGTATAACCTCCGCTGGGAAACCTATCTCCTCAACAACACTAAACTCTTTACTCATATGTATCCTAGATACATTTGGTGGAGAAGACTTATAAGCCTCTTACAACTGAAAGCCTCGCTCTTTAGGATGGGGATGATAAGGAAAAATTTATAAGTTTCGTACCTGGTAATATTCTTGATTATGATATCGGTGAGAGATCATGTTTAAGATGAGGGGATTTCTGACCACCCCAACTGCCCCGCAAATAACAGATGTAGCCCCAAATAGATGCGGGGAACTAATGAACCGCCCTTCAGGGCGGTGAGGAGGTCAGATCAAGTGGTAATAGGATTACTATTAGGTGCTCATAGATGGTAGTGATTAGGAAATGTGATTATTGTGGAGAGGAGATTCCTCCAGGCCAGGGATTGATGTATGTGACTAATAAAGGAGTTATTATGTGGTTCTGCTCATCTAAATGTTTCAAGAACTTTAGATTAGGAAGAGATCCGAGGAGACTTCCTTGGACAAAAACCTATGTAAAAGGTGTTTCTGGGAAAAAGAAGTAGTGGGTTATTTACATGGTTGTTCAGAGAACATTTGTGATGATTAAACCTGATGGGTATTCGAGGGGTTTAGTAGGAGATATTATATCAAGGATCGAGAGAAAAGGTTTGAGGATAATAGGTCTAAAGCTGATCAAGATGAGTAGAGAGCAGGCAGAGAAGTTGTATCATGTCCACAGAGAGAAACCTTTCTTTAATGACCTAGTTAACTTCGTTATAAGTGGACCTGTGGTTGTTATGGTGGTGGAGGGTGAGTCGGCGGTGGAGGTTATGAGAACAATGATTGGTCCCACAGATGGTAGAAAAGCTCCTCCGGGGACTATAAGAGGAGATTACGCATTATCGATTCAGGAGAATATTATACATGCCTCGGACTCTTCTGAAATAGCTTTATACGAGATCTCTATATTTTTTAAAGAAGAAGAATTAATCAGTAAATAGTTTATAGATAGGATAGATAGGATTCGTTTCAAATTTATAGTTTACTCAGTTATATTTAATGTAGAGGGTCTCAGATCCTGTTGGAGGCTATAGATAAGATTAGTGTTAGAGTAGGTATCGAGAGTCTTCTGGAGAAACTGAGAATTTCTCTTAGACAAAAAAGAATTGTGATGATACCAGAGGATAGTTTTATTTCAATTATAACAAATAGATATAGAGTAAAGATCCTCACACTACTATCAAAAGGACCTTTAAAAGCTTCGGAGATCTCTAGAGCATTAAAGATCACTAGAACATTAGTATATAAATACTTGAAGGATCTTATGAGCAAGGGGTTAGTAGAGAAAGAAGAAGAATACTTCAAATTATCTTCTGCCGTATATCTTGTTTATAGAGTTAGTAAAAGTGATAGGGGTATTATATTTGAGATTAATAGAGATAGAGCAATATTTATTGATGAGAGATACGGATTGATTTTTGTATCGCAGGAGAGGAGAGATCTAGAGGCTATATGTAGAAGTTGCTCAATTATTGAATTATGTGCTGAGGAGGTGGGTAGGTGGGCTAGGAGAAGTGGAGTTGATATAGATTTCAGTAAATTTCCGGCACAAAATATAGTTAATATAATTTCTCAATATGTCTATGACAGAATAGAGAAATATCTAGAGAAAGGATATGTAATAATCGGGAGATAATTTATTGAGCTTAGATAATGAAGCTGAGGAAATAGTCGTAGTAGTATCCCCCGGAGCACCTATTTTACCAAAGCTTAGTATTGATAGAGACGCTGGGAGAGTCGCTTTATTAATAAATAAGAATTTAATAGAGTACGACTGTGTATTCAATATATTCTCGTACGCTCTTTGTCCTCTCTATCTATTCTATTCACCTAGTAAATATCTTGATCCAATTCTAGTAGAGAGAAGTTTTAGAAGTGCTATACTACCTAGCTTCGTCGATGACTTATTATTACTTGAGAGAATAAAAGATTATGTTAAGATCCATGTGAAATATCTCTTGTACAAGAAATTATACGAGTTAGTACAAAGATTCGATTACATAGATCTTTTTAAGCTCACGAGTTATAGATATATTAACGAAGATACTCAGAGAATCAGATACTTAGATAATATAATCAAGAAAATCTTAGAATTAGATATAGCGAATCAATATATAGAGGAAGAAGTTATTTCTAGATTATTAAGCAGATATAGAAATTATCCAATAGAATTTTTTGTGAGAGCAAAGGTTGAGTGGGGTAAATTCGCATCATCTATAACTCGTTTAAGTAGTCTAGTGGAGAGGAGTATTAACCCTGTAATAAATATTCTTCGAGAAATTAAGATTAGTAGAGATCTAAGGGATCCTCTACCTAAACCAGAGACATTCATAATTTTATATGAAGGATCTATATTAAGAGGAGCAGGTGTACCAGGTAAGGTCTTGAAAGAGAGATCTAGAGGTTTAGTAGAGAAGTTTATCGGATCTCTCTCATCTGCGAGAATAAAAATATATAGCGAGAGTGGTAAGGAGTATAGAGTTGTTGAGAAGAGATATCTAAATATCTCATCAGTCAAATGGTTTTTCTCTTCACCAGTTATAGAGATCCTGAGAAGAGTAGGAATTGAATTATTTACTGATCCACTAGATAGATTATCTAATGATTATTATTACTCTATAAAATTAAGAGAAATAGGGTTATATACAGCGAAAACATTATTTATTGATCCTTGGAATTATCTACTTATAAGAGAATATGTTGATGGTGTAAATATAGCTGAGTATTTAAGTAGGAGTGATACTGATGTTAATGACGTAAAAAATGTGTGTGGGTTGTTAGGAGATCAGATCAGTTTACTACATTCAAGAGATATTTGCTTAGGAGACACGAATCCTAGGAACTTTATCATAGTTTCGCAAAATAGTCCTACAAAGATCTTCTACATAGATCTTGAGCAGACGAGTTTATGTGAAAATGATGCTGGTAAAGCATGGGATCTCTCTATGTTTATTTATTTCAT
>CAZFDB010000077.1:0-6372 GCA_964517475.1 uncultured Desulfurococcaceae archaeon
CTTTTAATGTGAGATTTACTGGAGCTAGCTTATTTGTAAGAGTAATAGTCAGGGTAATCGTATCATTAATACTTTGTGGAGTTGGTTGAAGAGTTAATCTCATACTCTCTCTATATATTGCCGACACCTCTACTAAATACTTTCCATAAGGCACGGCAGCCTCAGCAAAACCTTTAACTGATACTACTCTATACACTACACTAGTATTTTCGGTAGAACTAATCGTGATATTCGCGTTAAGAGGTGTACCTAAAATGTCTTGCACAAAGAAATTGATCTTTATAGGAACTCTTATGAGAGGAATAATAAGTTCAGTATCATTAATAAAGACCACCGTAGTTTTATAAGAACCATATACTCTATTGATTTGCTCTGAGGGTTCAGCATATATTTCTAATACTCCTACTGGAATACTTAGATCCACTCTTCTACTCATCGTCTCTAACGAATTAATTAGTTTACCGTCTATATAAACATTGATCCTCACTGGTGTTATAGGATCACCGGATATCAGATCTGTTAGATAAAGAATCAATTTTCTACGTATAGTATCTACTGTTACTATAATATTCGTGTTGTTTATAATTATCTCAGTGCTAGTATTCTTATAATATAGTTGGTTCTCTGGATATATGCTAACGAGATATCTACCATAAATCATATCTTTAATAATAGCCACTCCCTTATCATCTGATACTGCTGAGTACTCAGTTCCCGTCACAAGATTCTTCATATGAACAATAGCCTTTCCAATATTTCTACCCAAATCATCCACTAGATCTAATCTTAGATCAAAAGGCACCGGAATCACCTTTAAAGTTTTATTCATGTCTCTGAAGAGCTCAACATCGGTTGAACTATACATATAGAAATCTGAAGCAATGCTTAATCTATAGAATCCTAGTGGGAGTTCAAGGTAATTTGTTCTTAGAGTGGTAGCTACTCCTCTCCATAGCGGACCCTCAAAACTCATAGTTAAATTAACAGCACTTAGATCAACTGGAGAATTATCGAGCTCATTAATAATATCTACTCTCAATTTAGCTGTTCTAGCAACCAGGTCAGTGAATATTAGCCCAGGCTCTGAAACATCTATTCTACCAAAGGCTAGCACGATTCCGTTATATACAATATTGATATCATATGATCCTCTCGCCATATATATTGGTAAAGGATTCTCTGTTAATATGAGCGTTAATGAGTAGTTAAGATCTCTATTTCTAATATTGATCTCTAGGCCTAAGGGAGCTTCTATTGGTGGGATTGGTACCGATGACTTCTCGGATCTTATTCTAATAAATAGATCCACCGGTATAACCGAGATCTTTAATCTTACCAAGTTGGTATCGGTTAGGGAAACACCTCTGTAAACCACCTCTCCTGTTTGCACCGAATCAATAATTACGTCATAGACTGAGTATGGTAAATAAACAAAGGCTTTCGATTCCCTAATATATGTGGAGGCAACAACGTTGCCTCTCTCGTATATACGTGCTACTCCTGATACACCTAGATACTTCTTTTGCACAGACTCTATTTCCGGTATTAACTCAATTGTGATTTTTTCAATAGGGCATCTAGCAATTATATTCCTAGTATCTATGATAAGCCCCTTTTCTCTACCTATAACATATGCCCTAGAACCATCTTTGGTTATGTAGGTATATACATCTCCTCCACTTAAATACTCGGTGTAGTAATTAGATCTCAGACAGGGGAATAATGCATTATTTCTTAGCTTAAATATATTAGTTTCTCCATCAATAGTCGTCGCTATGATCACCTGATCATTAGATAGATCGATATTTACCAGATCATTGTTAAATGAATATGAAGACATAATCACATGTCTTCTAAGCCCAGGGATATACATAGCTAGGTAAATCTTTGAATCAACTGAAAATGAAAGATACTCACCACTACTCGATATCTTTACATCCATTTTATCAGGATCCTTAATCGATAAATAGTAGTAGACATAGTTGCTATCATCAACTTTAACTATGTTATATTGAGAATCGTAGTATGTTATGTAAAATCCCTCTCTAGTTGAATATATAGCTATGTACCTGTATCGATCTGAGTATAGATTGTTACGTGGTTCATAGAAAAATGCTTTAGAAACTTTTGCTGGGATAACCACAAAACTTCTCGGGATCGCTTTATAAGGTATTGAGGAGAGATCTAGCTCATATATAGCCACGAAACTTCTCTCCGGAACTAATCTAACAAGTTCAGAGACTCCTTTACCCGGTTTCATAACTACTTGCATATAAAATGTCTCATCTGGTCTATGAGGTCTGGGTATCAATAAAATCTCTGTGTAATTCTCATAAGAGGGATGTGTTATTCTAAGTTCATAGTGGGATGCATTAATATCAAGAACAGGAACAGTCAGTATTGCAGATCCGTTTGATGTTAAAGTTGAGTAATAAATATCTCTATTCTTTAAATAGGTCAGTGTTATAATCGCGTTATTAATAGGTAGACCCATGGGATCTGTTACATTGATTATTAGTCTAATTGTCGGTGGTGTGTATATCACGAATAATTTAGAAAGATCATATTCAACATGATCATCCATAACCCTTATGAGAGGAGTTACATAAATAACTGATGCGGGGCTGAACCCCATTAGCATCGAACTATTTATAGGACCGATCTCGAGCCATCCTCCATAAGCGTATTTATACGCGTATATAAAGACACTATCAAATGCTACGATATATGTATCTACTCCCACACTACCTACGTATACGTTTTTTATAGGTTCTCTTGAGGCTTGTATATACGATATTCTATTCTCATCAAGATTTATTCCAATAATCTCGCCACTACTTGTACCAGCCACAACAATACTAGATGATTTTGTATTTGACACACCTAAACTAGTCACAAATCCGTGAACCATATAATCATTAAAAGACGCTTTATTCAGATCCTGAGAAAATCTTAAGATTCTTACGACACCAGAACCATTATGAGTTCCCGAGATCACTAAAACATTATTATCTAAACCAATTGCATTTGATACGTTAATCCCCAGATCCATGTATCTGGCATAGTAAAGATCTGATGGAGTTAAATTTATCTGTGATGAAAAAGTTTGAGCTTTTCCTACATAGAACAATTCGCTTAGTATTAATAATGAAGGATCAATGTGTGATGCAATAAATATCGTTAATATAATATAACCTAATAATCTTATAAATCCTTTTCTCTCACACACCTTAATCCTGTATCTCATATTTACTATCATCAATTATGAGAATTATTAAACATATATATATGACAACCACAGATTTTTAATCCAAGTATACTTTATTAATGAAAAATATTAGCCTCAAAACAATTGTGTTATTAATAGGATAAAATGCTGAGCTATATACTAGTCTTTATAGGGTTGGCTGTGATCCTAATAGGAGTATTATTAATCGGAGTATCTTTTGTATTAAGAGGTAAAATACGAAGAAACCTGATCTCACCTGACACAGGAAAAAGATCATATAATAAATACTCAGAGAATTTAGGTATTATCGTAATAGGTCCCATCCCAATCATTATTAGATCTTCCTCAATGAAACTATTCATAGTAGTAATAGTAATGGCATTCCTCATATTTGTTATATCATCACTATATCTCTTCTATATTTCTTCTTGACATGAGATGAGATATAATAATCAAAACTTATCTACTCACTTAGCCAATGCTACTATTGGAGGCTTAGGTTCTATTGAGATTAGAGAAGATAATTGATTACAAAGAGCTTCTAGATATTTCTCAAGTATCACCTGAATTAGCTAGAGAATTAATAAGATACGCAAGATACTCAATAGAATACTACTTCGATAATCAAGAAGCGCCGCCAGAGCCTAGAGAACTCATAGAAAAATTCCCTATTGCTAAGAAGAAATCAGCTGTTTTTATTACATTAGAGAAAATAAGTGATTCGAGGAGAGAATTAAGAGGTTGTATTGGTTTCGTAATACCTTATATGCCTTTGTGGAGAGCGGTTTCAGAATCTGCTATATCCTCAGCTTTTAAAGATCCTAGGTTTGAGCCATTGGAAAGATCTGAGATGAGAGACATAGCAATAGAATTATCTATACTAAGCTTATCACGAAGATTATCCGATCCTCAGAAAGAAGTGTTGATAGGTAGAGATGGTCTCTATATAATCAGAGGTTTATATAGTGGGGTTCTCTTACCACAGGTACCTATAGATTATTGCTGGGACAACGAGACATTTCTCGCGGAGACTTGTTTAAAAGCGGGTTTAGAACCTGATTGCTGGATTGATAAACAAACAGAGGTCTACGGTATACCGGGTAGAATATTTACTGAGAGAGAACCTAATGGAGAGGTTATTGAAAGAGATCTTCTCAAGGAGTATAGAGAGAAATGCCAATAACTCTCATGATCCCCGATCCAATTTCTCAATAATTGATTTTAGAGCTTCATATTGTTTAGCGGTTGTCTCCTCAACATACTCACCAATAATAACATTATCCCATGGTAGAGCCTCGTTATATGGATATCCATCACTAACAATTTTCAGGAGTTGCGGGTTATTCATACTCATAAGTAATTTAAGTAAAGTATTTATTCTCCGCCCCGACCTACTCCACTCAATTAATAGATCCCCTAAAGGTCTGTTACTCATTGATATAATTGCTTGAGCAAAAGCCCATCTCAAATCAAGCGGTCTTGTATCAATAATACCTCTTAATTCTCTTATGTATAGATCTAATATTTTCTCAAGATCCTCTAATGATCTCATACCAATCCACTGAAAAACAGTCTTTGCTTTAGGAATAAGAGGATTCAAAGAAATAGATATTCTCCTCTTCTTATCTCTTGCTACCCTATATAATTGTTTTATAGATTCAATGTTTTTCTTAACATCATCAATGGTCTCCCATTTACTACCATATATCAAGTATATCTTAAGATCAAAACCTCTACTAATTATCTCCTCTAAGTATTTCATAAGGATATTCTCGCTAGACATATACTTCATATATACCCTCTGGAATTTTAGTAAGAGGGTTTCTGGAGCCACTGTTAATGTTCTTTGACCCAACATCTTCACAAGATCAAAGAAATCTTCTCTGTATAGGAACAACATATCTAATCTCACGGAGGGTATTGAGGCCTTAAATTCCTCATTCGCTAAATACTCCATGAATCTCAACTGATTCGATGATGCTGGAATAAGTAGTGAGTAAAAAACAACTCTTTTTCCCGATATTGTGTGTCTAAGCCCTTTCTCAACAATCTCCTTCAATCTACCATAACTCCTCTCTCTATATGGTTGAAATAACCGTGTCTCTGCGCAGAAAGAACACCAGTATCTACATCCTCTACTCAACTCTAATTTTATGCCTCTACCATAGACAGGCTCGATCTCTTTGTTCTCGATTTGCCTAAGAGGGTAAAAAGAATTATCTAGATCTCTTACATATTCTCTCAATGCCTCCTCTTTAATATCCGGCACATAAGTATATCTAAGATCAGCGACTTCTTCCAGGAATCTTTTTTTATTACCCTTATTCTCTATCCATAGATTAATTATCTCTGTTAAAGTATTTTCAATCTCACCTATTATAAATACATCAACAATATCTGCAAAGGGTATTGGGTTTCCCATCACACCAGGGCCTCCAACTATTAGAGGTTTGTCTCTCCTTCTCCTAAGAGGCTCGATTCCGCCGGCCTCTAAGATATTTATTAAATTCACGATATCAAGTTCATACGATATACTAGATATATACAGATCAAAGTCTCTCAATGGTGAGTTCGTCTCAATACTTCTAGGATCCTCTTCAGCCCCAACTAACTTTGTTGAGTAGAATCTTTCTAAGTATATACCTTCGATATTATTAGCTATGTAGTAGATGAAGTCTGTGGCTAGGCTAGTTATCATTACTTGATAAAGACTCGGGTATATAAATGCGATCCTTGATCTGGTTCTAAGAGGATTTTTATAAATAATATTTAACTCATACTCTCTTATACTTCTCCTGAAGTTTTGCTTATTCATCTTTACCCGTTCTCTTATTAAATAATGTATGCCATACATATATTATTGTGAAGAGATAATATACCTTGGCGAATAACTAATGTTTATAAGATTCAGAAATGTAGCTATTATTGATGCTCTCAGAACACCTATTGGGAGATTCGGAAGATCATTGAAAGATATTCATCCATCTAACTTAGCAGCTCAATTAATAAGAGAGGTTCTTCAGAGACTTGAGATAAAGGGAGAAGATATTGATCTTGTGGTCATGGGTAATGTATTGAAATGTGGATTAGGTCAATTACCGGCTAAACAAGCTCTGTTGAAAGCAGGATTACCTCCTACTATT
>CAZFDB010000078.1:0-6367 GCA_964517475.1 uncultured Desulfurococcaceae archaeon
TGACGGTGCATTACTTGAAGATCAGGTCAGGGATTGGACACATAGTCCTATCTCTATTAATCATATCAGCAACACTACTCGTGGTGAAAGAAACCTCGTTGGTGACACCAGTATATTCTCAAGAGGTTCAAGAGGTTCCTAGAGTGGTGGATGTCTCTGTTAATCCTATTACAGTTTATAGAGGGTATCAAGTCATTGAGATTATTGCCTACATATATCTTCCACCAGGCTCATCACTAGTTTCAGCCTCAGGATACGTTACATTGACATCTGGTGGATTAACACAGAATTTAACTATGACACTAGTAGAACTTGTTTCACCAATAACAATAACAGTTGGTAACGAGACATATACTATAAGTAGATTATTAATTGTTCGAGTACCTGTATCCTATGGATTAACACCGGGCCCAGCATCATTAACTGTTTATACAACAGGGGTAGCTAGGATGGGTAATGATACCTATGATTTAACGAAAACATTCAGGTTCACTGTGACGGTGCTAGATCATATTCCAGTTGAGTTAAAGAGATCTCAGGCGTATCTAAGTCTTGAGAGAGCTAAGACACTATTCACAGTTCTTCAAAGCCTTGGATTGAAGGTGCCAACTGATCTCAGGGATAAGCTGGATCAATTATCAGAAACATTGTTCAGAGCTGATGAGGCACTCTACGCATTAGGTGACGTTGATAAGGCACTTAGTATGTACAGTGATATTATAACATCTTCAGAGAGACTGAGCTCAGACGTATTCTTATTACTAGCATCCTACTTCTCAAGTGTTGATGATAAATTTAAGGGGGTTGAGGCTCGTCTAGATACACTCAATGCCTCAATTAACTCATTATCTAAATCAGTCTCTTCAATAGCTGATTCTATCGAGACTCTGAATAATGGTTTAAGCACATTAGCTACTACACTTAGCAATTACTCATTAACTATAAGAGACACAGTGGCTCAACTAAATATTAATATTGATAATACTAATAAGAAGATCGATAATGTCGTTGATAGTATAAATAACAATCTCAATAACTCATTAAATGCTCTAGTGAGTTCCGTCAATAAGAATTTTGAGAATATAAATAGTGCATTATCATCTATACAGACAGCTCTGATAATTCTAGGAGTAGCGGTACTGGTAGTAGGAGCTGTTAGTTTCATAAGAAAATAATTTTTTAAAGAAAATATGAAAAAGATTCTTTTTTAAACACAAAAACTTATAAGCTAACCCTATTATTTATAATTGGTGAAATCATAGTGAATAATTTAAAGAATCTTGGATACGCATTAATCATAGCGTTGTTTCTAGTATCAATAGTATTATCAATACCTGCTAATGCTCAAAAAATAACAGATATAAGGATCGGTCCTTATATAGATAAAATAACTATGCCCGTGATAAAAGACTATAGCATTAGACTACTTGCTTTTAAAGCAAATGAGCTCGATATTTTTGGTGTTTTGCCGAAAGATCTCGATGATGTTAGAAGTGCGAGACCAGATGCCCATATTATATTCACAGTGGGACTAACCTCTCTGGGAAGCCTACACTTCAATATTCAGAATTGGCCCGTTAATTACTCAGAGGTTAGGAAAGCACTGGCTCATCTATATAATCGCGACAAGATAATATCAGAATCTCCTCTAAGAGGAATAGCAGTTAAGAACCCATATATACCGCCTCCAACAATGGGTAAATGGGTTAATACAAAAGCTGATTTCGAGAAACTGTACCCCTATGATCTTAATAAAGCTAGAGAGCTACTCAGCAAGGTATTTGTGTGGGATGACGTAGCGAAGACTTGGAGAGATCCTAGAGTCGGTAACAAGGAGGTTGAGATAGAAGTCTTATCACTCCCAGAGGCAACCTCACCAGTTTATTGGTGGATTGCTACTTATCTGAAATCCGAGGCTGAGAAAATAGGTCTTAAGATAAAGATAACACCTGTTTCAAGCAGAGAGCTTGACGCGAGAACATCTGCTGGCACTGCACAGGCATGGATTATCGGGTGGTCATTTGGTAGATTCCCATTATTCATGTACTACTTCTTCCATAGCAGAGAGATAAGACCAGGAGGATGGAATGAGTGGCGTGTTAGCAACACTACTCTAGATGATATATTAGATAAATTCTACTACGCTGAGACAGCTGATGAAGCTATCAAATACGCTCATATGGCACAGGAGCTATTAGTAGATATTATTCCTTGGGTACCTGTCTACACAGGAGTTGGCATAACAGCTCTCAATGGCGCAATTGATAGAGATACAGTTGTTCTAAGCTATGCACCACCATTCAAAGAGCCAGTTGGTTTCAGCTACTTCTGGTGGAATACTGTTAGGTTCAAAGATAGACCATTTGGCGGGACACTTAGATATCACTTCACTGTAGATATAACTACTCTGCACCCAGCAATTTATCTATGGGCTACGGAGGCTGACGCTATATTCAGAGTATATGCCTCTGGATATCAGCTAGATCCAAAGGATATTTACAGGGATCCAGGAATAGATCAGTTGTTAAGCGGATATAAAGTAGAGAAAGTTGTTATGGATGGACAAAATGTCACTAAGATAACTCTATATGTTAAACCAGGATTGAAGTGGCATGATGGGACACCATTAACAGCTGAGGACTTCGCATACACCTATCAGAAATTCGGTATGGAACTTAAGACAAGGAGATATTATGGACCATATATAGAGGCTACAGTCAAAGTAAATGTAGTTAATGAAACAACAGTAGAATTCTACCTAAGCCAATACGGTTGGAGCGATCTCTACACCTTCATATTCTACACACCACTACCCAAACACATATTCTCTAAGATGAGCAACCCATTAGACGATCCATCACTACTGCCTCACCCAACAATTAAGGGATTGACCATGATGATTGGTTCGGGACCCTTCGCGTTAGTAAAGAGAGAGATTGCATACGCAGAGTTGCAATGGTATCCAGAATACATGTATAGACCACCTGAGAGAGCTCCTAAGATAACTATTATTACACTACCAACATCAGTTGAGGCTGGAAAGACAGTCTCTGTGAGAGTCAAGGTTACTAGCCCAGCAGGTACACCAGCTACCGACGCCACAGTCATTATGAGTCTTAAAGGACCAGCTACACTGGATGTAACCCTAACCCATGTTGGTGAGGGAGTGTTCGAAGCAACTCTACCAACATTACCAGCAGGAGAATACACAGTAGCTATAGTAGCTTCACAACCAGCTTTTGTATGGAGAATTACTTCAGAACCAGTCAAAACTTCATTGACGGTGAGAGGGGTTGCTGCACCAACGCCAGGGGAGGCGGTGAAGCCGATAGAGGTAGTCGTGGGTGGTGTTAAAGTAGAGATATCACCTCCACCAACAGTTTCACAAGTTTCACCAACTCCAACCATCACACCCGCAATAGAGGTTCCGAAGACAACAACGGTAGCGCCAGAGGCAACCGCAAGCTATGCATCAGTTGCATTAGCAGTTGTTGGTATGCTAGTCGCTGTCGTAGCATCATTTATTAGAAGAAAATAAATTAATCTTTTGTTTCTTTAAACCATTCCTATTTTAAATTTTTAAAGGAACTAAAATGTGGGGGTCCTATGGGATTAGCTTCATATGTTGTGAGTAAAGGAATATCATTGTTCTCAGTATTCTTGATCTCTGTGCTCATCTTCTTCATTGTTATGAGAGTTTTACCAGTAGTATTAGCTGGTGGTGATCCTTTTAAACCTCATCAGTACCAAGACCCTGTTTGGGTGGCTATTAAGAGAACAATGGAGGACCCCAGATTTAGCGGCTGGATAAATTATACCGCAGAGAAATTTGGTTTAGATAAACCACTAATACCAGATCAGCTACTTATCTTTTTGAAAAACCTATTTCTCCTAGAATTTGGTGTCTCGATATACACTCAGCAACAAGTTATTAATGAAATCGCGATCAGATTACCGTACACATTGGTACTATACATATACGGTGTAATTGCTCCTATAATAATAGGATACTTCATAGGTGTCTTAGCACTAAAATATAGAGGTAGGATAGATACCTTCATAACACTCTCATCAATAGTTTCTTACATAGTTCCCTCATACATACTTATTCTACTAATTTACTACTTCCTAGCATATTTACCCAAGGTCACCTTAGGAATCGATATATTCCCACTACCAGTAAAAACACCCTCTCTCGCAGAATTCTCGTGGGATAATATAAGATATTTACTATGGTACATATCACCTATATATCTAGCTATGACGCTAGCATGGTTCGGTGGATGGGCATATTACTTCAGACAACTACTGGTCTCGGAGGCTGAGAAAGATTATGTGATAACGGCTAGAGCCAAGGGAGTCCCCGAGTCAAAGATACTTAGAAGAGAAATAACACCAAATGTTAGGCCACCTATAATAACCTCATTAGCCTATGCCATCCCAGGAATCTTCGGAGGATCAATTATACTAGAGTACCTAGCATCTTGGCCCGGAGTAGCATATTTCTCATTCAATGCATTCCAAAACTTTGATTACCCTGTAGTAGTAGCTTTCTACGTCATATCAACACTTCTATTAGTAATATCGCTGTTTATAGCAGATATACTAATAGCTATACTTGATCCTAGGGTGAGAGTCGGGAGGTGAATATAATGACCAGTGTAATTAGTGGAGTAGCGTATATGGTCGGAAGATTCAGGGGTCTATACTCAATAGTATCCGCACTCACTAAAGACAAGAGAGGATTAGCCGGCTTAATAATTGTTTCGATATATGGTTTACTAGGCGGTGTAGGACCACTACTAATACCTTATCACCCAATATATACACAAAACCTAGCTGATTCATTAGCCATGCCTGAGTGGACCGCGGGACCAGATGTTCCGAGAAATATTAACCAGACGCTAAGTAACTGGTACATAGCTTATAACGAAACCTATGGAGACGTTGCTGTGAAGACATATTATGCTGATAATGAATTTGTTATAGAGATCTACGGCACAGGAAAGGTAAATCTAACTATTATGTTCAGGGACTACATATTCTATCCGTATAGACCTGCCAGCTCATTATCTATATCAACATCATATGACACCGAACCACTAGAGAATAAGAATATGGCATGGTACAGGATCGCGTACTTCTTAATAAACCTAGATCTATACGGTAAGTGGGGGAACGTAACCACTGGAGGAAAAACATATGAGGTTCCTCTAGGAATATACGTATTCTATGATGACCCCGGCTTCAGAATAGGTGCTTTGTATCCCTACACAAAAGATAATGTCTCGAAGAAATCAATTGATCAGAGACAGCCAATGTATGTATTAAATGAGAAGCAACCACACCCCATACCCGTTGCAATTAACCCTGTTCAAGAACTACTCTTGGCGAAAAACACTAGATTAAGCGCAGGTGTTAATATAACCTATTACTGCGACCCAGCAGCAGAATCATTCATGTTGAGATGCGAGAATGGGGGCTTGAAAATTGTTCTTAGACCAATCAAGATATTGATTTATGGAAAAGCCTTTGGTTTACTAGGCACAGATTATTTGGGAGCTGATGTATGGACAAAATTTGTTTATGGAGCAAGATCAGCTATTATATTCGGTTTCAGCGTAGCTATAGCAATAATATTCGTAGGATTATTCATAGGAATAGTAGCTGGGTACTTCGGTGGAACATTACGAGACTATATACTAACATTCATTACAGACGTAGTATATTTCATACCAACACTACCACTGATATTAGCGGCTGGCGTAGTGTTTGGTAGAAGTATACTCGTGATATATATAGTAATTGTTCTATTATCATGGCCAGGAACCGCCAGAGTAATCAGGTCATGGACGCTTGCTCTTAGAAGCGAATTATATGTTGAGGCTGCTCAGGCACTGGGTGCAGGTACTTGGAGAATATTGATTAAGCATATCATGCCGCAACTAGTTCCATACTTGGTGTACGCAGTGGTAGTAGGTGTGCCAGGAGCAGTATTTACGGAAGTGGCGGTACAGCTACTTGGTTTCGGAGACCCGTACTGGCCTTCTTGGGGCAAGCTACTTAACGAAGCCTTCTACGGCGGAGCCATAACATCGGGTGCGTGGTGGTGGATTATGCCACCAATATTCGGAGTAGTCACATTAGCACTAGGATTCGCCTTAATGGGACTGGCACTAGACGAGATAGCCAATCCCAGACTTAGAAGGAGGCTCTGATGAATAGATATAATAGATACATAAGGATAATAATATCTCCACTCACAATATTTTTTCTCTTAATAATTTTCTCAATGATCTATGTACTCGATATACCTATCCCAATGAATCTTTTCTTAAGAGACCTTAGAATAGAACTGAGCATTGAC
>CAZFDB010000079.1:0-6321 GCA_964517475.1 uncultured Desulfurococcaceae archaeon
AGTAGAACTCCTTAATATTCGTATTAACTACACTGAAACCCTTAACACTTATGCTCTTAGCTAATATATAGCTCTGATAAACCCAGATCACTAGACCAAGAATAATTAATAGTACTAGGACTAAAACAACTATAATGCTCTTCTTCATAACCGATCCCCTCAATTAATTTTGTAGGAATAAAATAATTATGATGCCTCACATCATATCTTGATTACAGATACTTCTCTTCTCAAGATCTTCTCAACAAGTCTCTTAGTAGACCTCGTAACATCGTTTCTCGAAACTGCCTCACCGAGATCCAGCCACTTCACATCTAGAGCATCACCACCAGGTCTCAAAACACCTTCTAAGGTGCTATCATCAAACAACACATCTAGAATAACATAGTGATACCTAACAAAACCAGCCTCATCCCTAACAATAACCTCAACTACATCAATCACACCTATCGGCTCAGCAACCAAACCCGTCTCCTCAAAAAGCTCTCGCTTAGCAGCATCACGAATAGTCTCTCCAACCTCAATAACACCACCAGGCACAGACCACATATCTCTGCCAGGAGGATCTCTACGCTTAACAAGTAGTATATTATTATTCCTAATCACAATACAACCCACTGAAGCAATAGCATAGCTAGGGTAGATACGCGTCATTTAAAACATACCCTAAATATACTTCCTTAATTAATATTTTTCTAAATCCTTATTCAAATGATCTGAGATAAGTAATTTATAAAATAAAGTTTCATGAAATGACTTATTTCATATAGTGATGATCTGATATACATAATTATTTTTTGATAAATGATTAATTGATATAAGAAAGTAAAGTTTAAATATCCTCTAAAAATTCTTCTTACTACGAGGATGATAGGTGTGAGGAGATACGTAAATCAGATCTTTAGTACATTGATAATATTTGTAATAATTCTCTCAATAGGATTATTATCAGTAAATGTTATAGGTCAAGGCTCTGAAAAATCTTATCAAAATGCTTTAAGCCCTATTAAATGCCCTAAGATAGGTGGGACACTAGTAGTGATTCATTGGGGTGATCCTAAGAGTTTTAACCCAGACTCACAAGTAGATGATGCTTTATTTCACATAGCCTCTCAGATCTATAATAAATTAATTAATCTAGATGTGAATTATAATATTATACCTGAGCTAGCCGAGTCTTGGGAAGTGGCTCCCAACGGATCAACATTTATATTTCATTTAGTTAAGAACGCTACGTGGCATGATGGGTATCCATTCACATCAAAAGATGTGAAATACACCTTAGAATCAATTAAAAAGTATAAGGGTGTTATGTATGGTTTCTTAAGAATGAGTGATCTAGTAACTGTTGATACACCTGATAACTACACTGTTATTGTAAGATACTCGAAGCCGTTCCCAGCATTTCTGAGCTTCTTAGCTTGGTACGGCACATTTATTCTTCCCGAGCACATCTTCAATAAAACAGAGTATAAAGATTGGATGGATCCTAATATACCAGCATTAACCCACCCAATAGGTACAGGACCATTTAGATTCGTTGAATATGTTAAGGGAGATCACGTTACTCTAGAAGCTAATCCAAACTACTTTAAGGGGAGACCATGTCTAGATAGGGTGGTTTACAAAATAGTTCCTGACCCAACAGCAGCGCTTCAAAGTTTCTTAGCCGGTGAAGGAGATCTTCTTAATAGTAGACCTCCTATGACTGAGATACCTAGGATAAACTCAACACCGGGGTTAATGGTGGAGATGAGGTTTGTGCCTAGTAGATGGTATATAGCATTTAATTTACTGAATCCGGTTTTAGCAGATCTTAGAATGAGATTAGCTATTGCATATACTATAAATAGAACAGAGATTGTTGAGAAAGCTGAAAATGGATACGGCTATCCCGCCGAGGGCATGTATACACCAGCTATTAAATGGGCTTATAATCCAGATGCAAAACTCCCACCATATGATCCTGCTAAAGCGAATACTTTATTAGATGAGTTAGGCTACAAGACGGGTCCAGATGGTTATAGATACACACCCAATGGAACTAGATTAACGCTGAGATTCACTGTATTCACAGGTGCTGAGACAGAAGCTATCGCGAATATAATAAAGGATCAGTTGAAGAAAGTAGGTATAGAAATTAAAATAGAGGTTTATGAGATAGCTGCGTGGGAAGATAAAGTTGTTAAGAAGAGTGATTTTGATCTAGCTATGTTAGACGGGTTCCAAGGACCAGATCCTGATAATATGAGAGCCAGATTTGGTCCAGGAGCATATCTTAACATGGCTAATTACTCTGATCCTGAATTCGGAAAGTTGCTTGATGAAGCAGCATCAGAACCTGATCCTGAGAAGAGAAAAGAGCTGTATTACAAGGCTCAAGAAATAATGGCTAGAGACCTACCATATCTACCATTAGTTGACTTAGCAGGATTCTTCATCTATAGAACAAGCTACCACGGATTCCACTGGCAACTACCTGGCGTAGCTGGATTAAATGCTCTGGAAAGAGTTTGGTGGGAGGGCGGCAAACCTGTGATAACCACTACGCCACAAACAACAACCACTATTTCTACGCCACAAACCGTGCCTCAAACAACACAAACAATACAGGCAGCACCTATATACACATCTCCTCAATTCATAGCGGCTATCGTAGTGGTAGTAGTGATCATTGCTGCATTAATAATCTTTGTTTTGAGTAGGAGGAGATAGGAAGATAAATATGAGTTTAGCAAGATATTTAATCCAAAGAATTTTTCAATCAATTCTCATACTCCTCATAATCATAATAATTAACTTCATCATAATTTCCCTGGCTCCAGGAGACCCTATACAATTTGTTGCTGGAGACATAGCAATTAGTTCTCCAGAATTCGCTGATTATCTAAGAGCTAAATGGGGTCTTGATAAACCTCTTCACGAGAGACTTCTAATGTATCTATACAATATTATTAGAGGAGATCTAGGTTATTCATATAGGTACTCTGAACCTGTTATTAATCTAATACTCGAGAGACTACCTATAACACTACTTCTAACATTAACAGCTAATATACTAGCCTTTGCCCTAGGCGTCTTAATAGGGATTTACTCAGCTAAGAATCTTGGTAGAAAAATAGATACTCTTTCTCACGTAATAGGACTTCTTCTATGGTCAACACCATCTTTTTGGCTAGGTATAGTTCTAATGATAATATTCTCTGTCAATCTAAAAATACTCCCAGCAACAGGCATGATCAATGTTAGGAATCCGCCTCAGGGAATATGGTTGTATCTTGATATAATATACCACTCAATACTCCCAATAACCACATTAACACTCATAACACTACCACTCTATTTCAAAATAACAAGAGATAGTATGATACAACAAGTATCAGAAGATTATGTGATGACGTATAGAGCAATCGGCTTCAGTGAAGATATCATATTTAGAAGATATGTATTTAGGAACTCAATAATACCGCCTATAACAATGTTTGGGATACATATGGGGTTCGCAGTTGCGGGGGCAGCATTAATAGAGAATGTATTTGGTTGGCCTGGTGTCGGTAGATTACTACTAGACTCCATAAGAACCAGAGATTACCCAGTTATACTAGGGATATACGTATTTGTAGCATCATCAGTTATAATAGCTAATCTAATTATAGATGTAATCTACGCATTACTTGACCCAAGAATAAGAATTACGGGGAGGAGATGATTAGATTGATTAGATACGCTAGAGCATTTATTCAAATAATCAAATTATTGATAAGAGATAAATATGGAGTAGCGGGATTATTAATAATATCAATGATTATCGCGATAGGGATATCAGCACCATATCTCTCACTACCAGATTTTAACTCAACAGAGTTTCCTAGACTTGAGCCACCTTCACTAGAACATCTCTTAGGAACCGATTACTTAGGTAGAGATATGCTGAGTAGAGTGGTTTGGGGAGCAAGAATCTCGATATTAGTTGGTTTCGTAGCCGCTGGATTATCAGCGGTGATAGGAATCTTACTGGGAACATTAGCGGGGTACTACGGAGGATTAATAGATTACGTAATTAGTAGAATCATAGAAATATTCTTCATGATCCCAACATTCTTCCTAGCACTAACACTCGCAGCAATATATGGAAGCAATATATATATGCTGATGCTAATAATAGGATTAACCACATGGCCAGTCACAGCAAGAGTTATGAGAGGACAGGTTCTCGTAGCGAGAGAATTTCTATATGTGGAGGCTGTTAAAGCTATAGGAGCTAGTGATCTCAGAATCATTTCTAGATACATAATACCAGTATCTATCCAACCCGCGATAGCCAACACAATACTTCAAGTAGGAAACGCAATAATGATTGAGGCAGCTCTCAGCTACCTAGGATTAGGAGATCCCAACTACCCTAGTTGGGGAAGACTGATTTACGAGGGACAACCATATGTAGCCACGGCATGGTGGACCTCGGTTATACCAGGGATCTTCTTATTAATAACTGTTCTAGGCATAAATTTCCTCGGGGACGCTCTTAATAGAATCCTTAATCCGAGGATAAGTACGAGAAATTATACATAATTTTTAAACACAAGCACAATCAAATTATATTAGGCGATTAATTAATGAGTGAGGAAAGATCTTCGTATAAGGATCTTATAAATGAGATCTTGGAGAAAGTTCCTCCATATAATTCTTTCAAGACCTATAGAGAATTAGAAGAATCAAGTGATGAACTCGCTAGGGAGTATAGAGATACTGTAAGGATCATGAAGATCGGTAGAACCAGATGCGGCGAGAGAATTAGAGCATTGGTGATCGGAAGAGGATCTAGAAAAGCATTATTATTCGGTGCACCACACCCAAATGAGCCTGTAGGTACCTTAGTCGTTGATTATTTATCTAACGTGCTAGCATCGAATCAAGAGATCCATGAATTATTTGATTTTACATGGATACTCGTTAAAGCAATTGATATAGACGGTTTGAAACTTAATGAGGGTTGGTTCAAGAAACCATTTAGTGTAGAGATTTACACGAAGAATTATTATAGACCAGCAGGTAATGTTCAGATAGAGTGGAGTTTCCCAATAAAATATAAGAGATATAGCTTCGATAAACCGACGCCGGAGACAAAAGCATTAATGAATATAATCGATGAATACAAACCTGATTTCATCTATAGTCTCCACAACGCTGGTTTCGGAGGAGTATACTACTATATATCTGAGGAAGCCCCTCTTCTATACCCGATATACCAATTATACCCAAGATCCCTGAATATACCACTTAGCCTCGGAGAACCGGAGGCTCCGTGGATGATCAAGTTCACAGAAGCTATATTCAAGATGCCTTCGGTAACCGACTACTACGAGTTTATTGAGAAACAGGGTCTGGATCCTGTTGAGGTTATTAAGCATGGTGGTAGTAGTTATGATTATGCAAAGAATCTTAATCCGAGATTAATTGAGTTGGTGACTGAGGTCCCCTATCTATATGATCCTAGGATCGAGGATTTGAGAGAGAATGATGAAAATATATTGAGAAGAGATGCTGTTCTAGAAGCACTTGATTGGAGAGAGAAGATATTTAATTTCATAAAAGAGATTTATGGGAAGACGAAGAAGATTATTGGTGAAAAAGATCCTTGTAGTGAGTCTGGGAGATTAATGGAGTCTCTAGAATACTTCATAGAGACTGCTCCAAGATCTATTGAGGCTCAGAGAAGATGGGCTGAAACAGATCCTTCTTTGGAGAGAAGAGCAACAGTGGCGGAATTATTTGATAATAGATACGTGGCGAAATTCTACACAACACTCTCACTAGGTATGCTACTAAGACTTCTCAACTCAGAGTCAAAGAATTCAGGAGAGCTCAAATCACTGCTGGAGGAGGTTGAGAATAGATTCAATGAATTAATTAAGTTGCTTGAGGAGAATAAGATGTATAGAGTAATAGAGATCTGGAAACTAGTCAAGATCCAGTTAGCAGCTGGTTTATACACAACTCTATACACTCAATTAACTCGTAGATTCTGAAAAAATTATTTCTTCAAAGACCTGAATCTTCTCTTGATCATGAGGAGAGTCTCCCCAGTAATTATCTGATTATTTCTTAATAATTCATAGATGTTCTCCTCAAGATCTAGTTCAGTGAATACACCATGTCTATTCAATATCTCTCTAGCCTCATATATACTTGTTGTCTTACTTAAATCATTTATGAATGGGTTAAGCGAAGCAACTATTTTAGGATCTAGGAAGAATGTTAATGTATTGATTATATTGATTATACTCCTCCTAGAACCTTCTCTCATAACTAATTCGCCGT
>CAZFDB010000080.1:0-6180 GCA_964517475.1 uncultured Desulfurococcaceae archaeon
TGGTATTGCATCAGCATTAATTGCTATGGAGATCATGGGTAAACATGCTGAGAGAGAAGGATTTGGTATCGAGATCGCTTTAGTCCCTGACGAAGAGATCGGTGGATTGACCGGTACGGGTTACCTTGTTTCATCAAGTGCTGTCAGAGGTAGATACGTGGTTATTGTTGAGCCGAGTGGTTTGGATAGGATCTGGATTGGTCATAAAGGGTCTGTTTGGGGAAGAGTTATTGTGAAGGGGAGAACTGCTCATGGATCAACTCCTTGGCTAGGTGTAAATGCTTTTGAGAAAACTGTTGAGTTAGTGTACGAGATCATTAGAAGAATTATTCCTGAGCTGAGCAAGAAGAGATCTAGGTATGAATACGATCTCCCGGAGGGAAATACTCCAACACTTACTCTAGGAGGATATTTGAGAGGTGGTGAGAAATCAAATCAGGTACCTGGAGAAGTAATATTTAGTTTTGATAGGAGAGTAATTGTGGAGGAGAATGCTGAAGAAGTCTGGAAGGAGTTGAGAGAAGAGATATTTAGAATAGCTAAGGAGAAGAATATAGATGTAGACATAGTGCTAGAACAAATATCACAGCCGGTGCTAACAGATCCTAGCTCAAAGATAATTAAGGCGTTAGAGAGATCTGGAGAGGAGGTACTTGGTGTAAGACCTAGAAAAATTGTTTGCATAGGAGGTCTAGACATGAGATTCTACGCAGAGAAGAGATTTGAGGTAGCTACTTATGGACCAGGTGCTTTAGGAGTAGCACATTCCCCGGATGAGTATATAGAGATAAGTGATTTGTTGAAAGCTTCTCAAGTATATATTAGGCTTATAGAGAACCTGCGTAAAGAAAATATCTAGAGGAGTTGAACACGCTATAATTAATACAATGGTAATACCCGATATTCTCTTGCTTCGTGATGAGATCTCCGCTTAATCATGTTGGCGTTATACATTATTATTTAATAAGGGTTATGCTTAAATAGTCTTGATATTTTATCTAGAACTTGAGGGACCACATAAAGAAATGAATGAAATTGAGGAAAATAGAGATCCTTTCATAATAGGGAAGCACGTATTCGGGAATTTATATGGTATGGATCCTAATATTCTAGTCAATGAAGAATTATTGAGAGAAACAGCTATCAAAGCCGCTGAATTAGCTAATATGGTTATTGTTGAGGCTAAGTCTTGGAGATTCGGTGGTTTGAAGGGCGGGGTATCAGTTATTGTGTTGGTTCAAGAGAGCCACGTAGCTATTCACACATGGAATGAGTATAATTACGCCACTGTAGATATTTATACATGTGGTGAGAAATCAGATCCTTGGAAAGCTTTTAGATATATACTAGATGTTCTCAAACCAAAATACTATGTTGTGAATTACGCAGATAGAACACAACTACCAATATTCTTAACAAGTGATTCAAATAAGTAGAGGATTAATCCATGATTAAATAGAAAAATAAGTTATTTTTTTATATATAATCTCTATACAAGTCATGAATTTGAAATATATATTCCGATTAACTAATTAATTCTATGAGAATGATGTGTGTGGCGGTCGCTGATAAATGATGACTTAGGAGCCTAACTGACATGTGGAACGTCAGATAATTATTTAATGACTGACCTCCTCCTCACCCTAAAGGGGCTAGGCTTTCAGTTGTAATGGATATCAATTATATAAGCTAAGTATATCTCTTATATAAGGGTTAGGCACTAAGTGATCTTTTTAATAGACTTCGATCTAACATTAATAGATTCTCTGAGGGGATTAATAGAGTCGGTTAGATACGTATCTAATGAATCATATTTAGCAAATAAATTAATTAATTTGAGTCACGCGGATTTCCTCAAGATTTATTATAGAGATGATCTCGCTAGTATACTACCTAATGATATTGAGCAAAGATGGAGTTTCTGGGAGAATGTTTGGAGGAGATATGTGAGAACATATTCACTTCAAGGATCCTTGTTCAGATGCGTGTTAGAAGCATTAAATCATCTTCGAGGAAAAGGATTAATCTATATCGTCACCGGTAGAGAGATAACATCAAATGAGATGAGAGACGAGATATATAGTCTAGGATTAGGAGAATTTATACATGGCTTATACACAGTCGGTGATTTTGGTAGATATACCAGGAAAAAAGATCTGTATAAGATGTTAATTGAGAGATACGGACATCTAAGTTTTAAGAGAAGTGATATAGTGGTGATAAGCGACTCCTACCGAGATCTTGAGAATGCGTCGAGTTTAGGTGTGAATGTTATTGGTTATGTACCACATAATCTTAGTTTTGTTAGAGAATTATTTGAGGAGAAAGGATTTAAGTATATATTGACTTGGTGTGATATTAATCATATAATGAATCTTATTCATAAATAATCAACTTATTAATTTAAAAAAATAGTTATCTTAATAATATTACCTATGGAGGACAAGATATTAATGGTGTCTATGAGTAGTAGGGTAATTACTAGAGGCTACTTAATAGTCAGGGATGATACACCTGTTGTTGAGGTTTCACTAGATAATATGCCTAGTGAAATAAATGTTGAGAACAAAATCTATGCTATGGCAATATCAACTCCTTATGGATGTGTCGTTGGGATTGGATTCATAGTAAAATCTCTTGATATAAACTACTTAACCCTCTCATTATCAAATCCATTGGATCATAGAGATGTAGAAGCAATTAAAAAGATCCTTGAGACAAAGAAAGTGGCCATCAAGGTCAGAGCCTTGGACAGCGAGTTCGAGTATATACACGACTTATCTGAGGATGATTCTTATAGAGTGGAGTACGTAATGAATAAAACAAAAGAATGTGATCTTTCAATGAATCGAAGTATTGATCTTGATAAAGCATTTAATTGGATCGTTGAAAGCTTCAGTTGAGTCAGATCACTACAGATACTCTAGGCATTCTAATTATCTTGTAAACATAGTAGAGTGTTAATACAATAATTAAGAGACCTGATAAGAGAACCATGTATTTTGAGTGAGCAACATCACCTATGGTTCTTAGGAGAGTGCTTAGCAGACCTAATAAAACTATTAGATATATTTCCGAAGTACTTATTCTAGGGATCTCACGCCATATTATACCTGGTATGAAAAGTGGTGTACATAGCGAAGCCATTGTTATTGCCAGGAACCCTATCAATGCGATGTGGAGAGTTAATCCCCAGCTAAAAATAAATGATAATGGGAATGATAGGAGAGCGAATATTTTCGAGATAGATGTACCAGTTAAATAGAGATCTCCACCACCTAATCTGGGTAGGAAGAAGAATAGTAGTGTTATTGGGAGTAGATAGAAACGATATGTATCAGGAGATCTAGTTATTAATGGAATTATAATAGATATTATGAAGATTATTGTGAATATAAGCACGTGATTAACCGAGATCTTTATTTTTCTCTTAGTAGGATCTACTCTTAGTAGGAGACTGGAGACAGAGGCTAGGGGAAATACTAAAACACCCATGTAATCTGTCCATGGAGTAGTTAATGAGTATAGTAATCCTGAAACAGTTAATATATTAGGAGCTGTTCTCATAGTCTTACCAACACCTCTGGGGAAGTAATGAACTGCGTGAGCCAAAGAACCTATCCATAGAAATACTTGCCATGATAATCCTCGAAGATCAATTATCCAAGGATCCAGTAGAACAAATATTGCGGCAAGAACCTCGAATAATGCTACAGACACACTAATAGCTTTATGAGGCATTGCACCCGCCCAGCCCGGGACCTGACCCCACATAACCCCAACGTAGAATAATCTCACGGCGAAACTCATCACATATACATGGAGCATAGGTTTGTACCCAAGCAGGAGAATACCTGCTACTATGTATGCTGGGGTTATGTACAGAGGTGCTTGAGATGATCTTACCCATGTAAAGAAGCTTTTAATATCTCTTCGAATCAAGGATGCATCCTCCTGAAAAAATCTATAAGTAAACTTATAAATAGGTTAAAAGTTAAAAATAATCATAGTATCACTATCCACCTTATTTAGTTAATGATCATTCAAATGCCTTTTCATCACAAATCAGTTCCGGAGGTACTAATCATCTAATAAATAAATTTCTCAGCATCTTATATCTTTTACAACTGAAAACTTACTATTCAGGGCGGGGAGAGGAGGCTTCTATAGCTTCTATTTGATATTTAGGAATTATAGAATCGAAATCTTAGGTCTAAAACATTTCCACAGTCTCAGAAATATTGAGGTCTTAAGGTGCAGCAGAGTGGATATAGAAGTGATGGTATAGGCTCTGGAATAGAGGATCTATTCTAGATCATCGATATCAACACATTATAGGTGCTGGATTTTAGAGTAGTGAAGTTGGTAATAGTGCCGTATAAGAGAAATGCTTAATATGGGCTTAACTAAGTTTTACTATAGGTGGGTCAAGCTTGACCCTTAAATTAAGAGTTGGAAGAAAAGGCTACATAATTTTGCCAAAAGCTGTTCGTGAGATTTTTGGTATTGATGAGGGTGACGAGGTTATTATTGAGATTAGAGATGGTATTGTGATCAAGCCTGCTAAGAAGAGTATAAATGTAGAAGAGCTTAGAGACTCCCTAAGGAGACATGTTGAGAAACTTAAAGATATCTCAACAAGGAAAGAGCCTAGACCTGGTGAGTTAGCAAAGATCTATCTTGAGGAGGAGTTTGAGGAATGAAGGTCTTCATAGATGCTCCGCTCCTCATATACCTCAACACGGTGACAGATCCTAAAACCAGAATCCTGTACGAGAACTTCTACATAGATATTTTGACTAGATATAAATCCTATACAGATGTACTTGTACTCGACGAACTAATCTATATCTCTAAAAAGAAGTACGGTATCCCACAAAGAATAACAATAGAATTTATAGAATCAAATACGCTTCCATACATAAATATAATAAACCTAGGCGAGGAAGAATATAGACAAGCAATAAAATTCTTGCTAGACTATAATCTCAAACCATCAGACTCCCTTCACCTAGGAGCAATGATTAACAACGGTATAAATATAATAGTTAGTGAGGATAGTGAATTTGATAAAGTACCTATTGTGAAAAGACTATGGATATAAAAATTTCATGGATTTTAGCAAGAACAAAATATCATGTACACATCACTAATAATCCTAACAAGTTAGACCACCGTAGGGTCTAGGAACAAGCCTCGTAGAATGAATCTCTGAAGATACTCAAACCCTGTTTTCTCACAGTGATAGCGGGTTGTAGCATTATATTGTGTGGAACTAGTGTAGCCACAAATTTATAGCAGAGGTATGAGACCTAAAGAATACTGGCTAGCGCAGAGATACCTCCATTTACAACTGAAAGCCTCGCCCCTTTAGGGCGAGGATGATTTTATAAGCTCTCTAAGGTTTTTATTGAATTTGGTGAGGCTCCACGGCCTCTGGTGATGAGGGGATGCTAACCCTATCTATTCCTATGAGGGTTAGTCCTGAGCCGGGGGCTATAGAACTCCTCGAGAGATATAATATGGCTCGGAACTATGCCTTGAACAAGATCCTGAGATTAGATATAAGAAGTATAAAAAATGCTCATAGAGAGCTTTATAGAGAACTTATAGAGTGGTTCAGACTTCCATCTAAGGCGGCTATTGACTGCTACCGTGATCCCCTAACCGATGCGAAGGCTTGGAGGAAGAACCCTCATAAGGGTAGGAGACCGAGGATTAAGGATGGTTACGTAGAGATCATTGGAGGAACAAAACTAAGGATCATTGGTTGGGATAAGAGATATGATGATTATGAGAATAGAGAAGCGAGACTAGTCTACAAAAATAATAAGATGATCCTATGGATCTCTAAGAAGATCCCTAAGCCACCCAAGTATACTCCTAGAGGCGTCTTAGCTGTAGATATTAATGAGAAGTATGTTATTGTTGATAATAATTTGTTTGAATATAGGTTTGAGACTGTTGTGGAGAGATCCCTCCACTACAAGAAATTAGCTGAGAACCTCCAGAGAAAATATTCTTCTACGAGGTATAATGCGTGGCTTAGGAGAAGGGGGGTTAGGGAGAGGATTAGAAGATTTCATGAGAAGATTAGGAGTATTGTTGTGGACTGGGTTAAGAAGATCTCGCACAGGATCATTATGCTCGCGAAACAAAAACAATACATCGTTGCTAGAG
>CAZFDB010000081.1:0-3713 GCA_964517475.1 uncultured Desulfurococcaceae archaeon
AGCATCACGATTCTATACGAGATCTTCTTAACCCAATCCACAATAATATTCCTAGCCCTTTTATGGAATCTTCTAATCCTCTCTCTAACGCCTCTCCTCCTAAGCCAGGCATCATATCTTGTGGAGGAGTACTTCTTCTGAAGGTTCTCGGCAAACTTCTTGTAATACAGGGATCTCTCCACAGCTGTCTCAAACCTATACTCAAACAAATTATTACCAACAACAATGTTTCTCTCATTGATGTCCATGGCTAAGACGCCTCTGGGAGAATACTTAGGTGGCTTAGGAATCTTCTTAGAGACCCATAGGATCATCTTATTATCTCTATATACTAGTCTAGCCTCTCTATTATCATATTGGTCATATCTCTTATCCCAACCAATGATCTTTAGTTTTATTCCTCCTATTATCTCCACGTATCCATCCCTAATCCTATAACCAGATCCATGATGAAGTAGCATTGATAACCTCTTAATCCTCGGCCTCCTACCCCTATTAGGATTATTTCTCCAAGACTTCGCATTAGCTAGAGCATCACGGTAGCAGTCAACAGCTGTCCTGGATGGGAGCCCGAACCACTCCACAAGTTCTCTATAAAGCTCTCTATGAATATCTTTTATGGTTCTCAGATTAAGTCTCAGGATCTTATCCACAGCATAGTTGAGAGCAAACACATATCTCTCGAGGAGTTCTATGGCTCCTGGCTCAGGACTAACCCTCATAGGGATGGAGAGGGTTAGCACCCCCTCATCACCAGAGGCCACAGAGCCACACCAAACCCAATAAAAAAGGGAGCTTATAAAATCATTCCCGCCCTGAAGGACGGGGCTTTCAGTTGTAAGAGTATGATATGGATGTAGATGGTGGATTCGCTATTCTCGATCCGGGGCACTCATACACGAACTCTTGATCAGCGAAACGACTCACATTAATAAGCATTCTATTAGGCGTATCTGCCCACATCCCATAAATGCTGTTCCAGCGAGGCAGATAACTATAAGCACCCTCCACTTTCACATAATGTCGCGTTACATATATATTCCACATCTCCACATAGGGATAACGAGGATCTTTGGCATTTCCACCGTAACCGAAATAAATTGTGTAACCAGACTCAACTGTAAGTGGAAGTGGACTAAATGTATACCTATCTACATGTACAAATCATCCAATCAAGCTCCATGGATATGGTGATTGTGAACAGAAGCTTTGTGCAATAACGATTGGGATGATTCCATAGGTGTTTTTGGTAGCATTCATATGAATACTCTCACGAGTCACCAAGTAATCATCTCTCGAATTCTTAGCCACGTAGAATAAGATTTCTTCATATCTATCTGCGAAGCCTGAACCAAATCCTATGTATGTTACAAAGTGTCTAGTGGAGTTTGGAAGGATCTTCACTTTGATTGCGAGAGCTGACAGTTTCTGACCTCCTGTCTCGCCAACAACCGCGCATTTAGACAAATTATTCTTAACACACCCCTCACTCATCTCTTTAATAGGGATTATTGTTAGAGGTAGCTCATCTGGTGAGAAGTCTCTAAAGATCTTTGATAAAGGATCTTCGCCGATAAAAATAAGTGTTTTACCTGATAAGATGATTCTTTTCACAAGATTTTTATTCCCAGAGATCTTCTCCACAGCATCTGGGAGAAACATTATATAGTCGTTCTCAAAAGCTTTATTGAGAACCTGAAGAGGATACACATCAATACTTATATTATATACTAGGAGTTTTTTCGCAACGATATTTGCTAACGTAGTATTATCACTTACGATGGATACGCTCCTGATTCTATAGCTAAGCTGAGATGATTCATGAGTCGTTTCTTCGCTTATATTTGAGCTAGTAATAAAGTTTTGTATACCTAGGATCGATAGTGATATAATTATTGTTAAGATCACGAGTGGTAAATTAGGTATTGATTTCATAATCAACTATGGAGACACCTTCATATATTAACTTTTAGAATGTTTTATTTTAACATTTTTTCTGTGAACCATCTTAATAATTCTCGTGAATCATTATTTCTCTGAAATTAAAGTGTAAGGTTTAGTAGATGCTGGTTTATTTGAATTAAATGGAACATTATTCTTTGATTCTGGTGATTTACTTATTTGTTGTTCTAGGAAAACTAGGGTTGAGGTTGCATAGATGGTTATATCATTCGATGAGATTAAATTCTCAGATTTCTATGGTGAGCTACCTAATTATGTAGCGAATAAATAAGTTTTGGTTTCAGCTGATAAATACTACGACTCATATGATCCTGGGCTTGGAAGAGTTATTGCTAGAGTTCCTGAAACACCTTCTGAAGAGATTGAGAGAGTTGTCGAGGTAGCTTATAATGCTTTTGAGAAATGGTCTAGGCTCCCGATATATGATAGACTTCAGTATCTCATTAGACTTAAGATTGTTGCTGAGACTTATCGTGAGGATTATGCAAAACTACTCTCCCAAAGTGTTGGGAAGACTCTTAGAGAGGCTGGTGGAGAGTTCTTTAGAGCTATCCAAGCAATTGACTCAGCTCTCGGGTCTCCACATCTATTTGCTTTGACTAGGAAGATAATGAATATTGCTAGGACAGAGCCTGAGATTGATATGGAGGTTGTTAGAGAGCCTCTGGGAGTATTCGCTATTATTTCACCATTTAATTTCCCAATAATGATCCCTATGTGGTTTATTCCATGGGCGGTCACCCTAGGAAACACAGTGATTGTTAAACCTAGTGAGCAGGATCCTACTCCACTGATAATATTCGCAAGACTCTTCCGAGAAGCAGGGTATCCGGAGGGTGTGGTTAATGTGATTAATGGTGGTGCCGAGGTTGGTAGAAGATTAATAACTCACAGAGATGTTATTGGGGTAGCATTTGTTGGTTCAACAACTGTTGGTGAGAAGATATATGCGGAGGCGGCTCAGCATGGGAAGAGAGCATTGGCTCAGACAAGTGCTAAGAACCCAGTAGTTGTTATGCCAGATGCCGATGTGGAGAGATCTATTGAGAATTTCGTCGGAGGATTCTTCGATATGGCTGGTCAAAGATGCCTGGCTCCCGGGCTACTAATACTTGTTGGTGAGGCATATGATAAGTTCCTCAATAAAATAATTGAGCGAGTTAAGAAGATACGTGTTAATTACCAATTGCTCGGGGACACTGATATGGGGCCTCTCATAAGTATGAGAGCTAGGGAGAGGATAATTAATATGATTAACAAGGCTGAGGATCAGGGGGCTAAGATATTAATTGATGGAAGAGGATTCAAGCCGCCGGAGAATTATAGAGATGGTTTCTATCTGGGACCAACAGTTTTGTTGGTGGAGCCTGATATGGAGATTTCTCATGAGGAGGTTTTTGGACCTGTAATGCCTATTGTTAAGGCAAGGAATTTTGAGGAGGCTATCGAGATATCTAATTCCAGGAGGTATGGGAACACAGCGGTAATATTCACATCATCTGGAAGATACGCTAGGGAATTCGCTAGAAGAATAAATGCTGGGAACATAGGTATTAATGTAGCGGTTGCGCAACCAGATCAATTCTTCCCCTTCCCTGGTAGGAAGAAGAGTTTCTTCGGAGTACTACATGGTCAGGTAGACGCTATTGACTTCTTCACGGATAGAAAAGTTATTATTCAGAGGTGGTGGTAAAAAAGATTTTTCTATAAAGGAGTAAATGAATCAGTGTCTGCGTGATAGATCTCTATAT
>CAZFDB010000081.1:3723-6158 GCA_964517475.1 uncultured Desulfurococcaceae archaeon
AGTATGTCTCGGCAACTGTTTTCAGAGCCGTGACCAACTTATCCATATCATCGGTTTTACCACCAGTAGCTAGTAGTGCTAAACCTATTAGCCACGCAGCATCATATCCATTGGCTGCGATCGGGAATGGATCCTTGCCATACTTCGCTTTATATTTCTCAAGGAATTGTTGGTATTTAATCGAGGTAACAGATGTTGGGAATGTGCCCATCCATTTCACAGAGTATACGAAGCTTGCTATCTCGGGGGTTTGGAACAGTACTTCTGGGAGTCTCAGTGGCTCTGAACTAAACCATCTAACAGATCTAAGAACAGGATCCTTTGACGCGTGTCCAAGTATGTTTGCACCATCTTTCTCGAAAGAGATTATGACCACAGCTGTTTTTGCATCAGCTCCTAAGCTCTTGACCTTATCTGATAACGTCCTTACCTCAGTGGCGTAATCGGGTTGATCTGGGTTATAAGGTATCATCTCCATTGCTTTACCACATTTACTTGTGAAATATCTCCTAGTCATCTCAGCAAGCCCCGCCCCATAAGCATCATTTCTATAAATAACAACAACTTTCTCAATACCCTCTCTACATAGTAGTGATGCTAGAGCCTTACCCTGTAGAGTGTCTGGACCAATATTTCTAAACACATATTTCTTAGGAATAGCTAGTGCAGGACTTGTTGAGTAGGAGCTTAACACAAGAATCTTGTTCTGCTCAGCGAATGGTCTCATAGCCATAAGCTCTCTACTGAACTGTCCCCCGAACACTATCCTGACATTATTATTCTGATAAACTTTCTGCAGAGCTTTGAGTGCTTCATCAGGATTAGTCTTCGTATCCTCCACATAAGGCTTCAACCTAAATGGAGCACCTATACTTGTTAAGAAGTTACTGGTATCCTCTTCCTAGCAGAATCCCATTCCCCATATTTCATGAGAGGAGGAGACAGAGAGCTGGTACATTAAGTGGTGGTGAGAGACAGATGCTTGCTATTGTTAGAGGACTTATTCAGAGACCTAAGCTACTACTCTTAGATGAGCCAACAGCTGGATTAGCTCCTAAAATAATTTCAATAATCAGTGATAAATTAATTGAGATTAGGAAGACTAATATATCTATCATATTAGTTGAGCAGAACCTCAGAGTAGCATTAGATGTAGGTGATAGATTATCAGTGATTGTTAGTGGGAGAGTTGTTGCTAAGGGGAAAACATCTTCTTATTCAATAGATGAAGTCTCGAAACTATTCTTCGCAAATACAAAACCCTCATAAAACAACTAGATCCTGCTCATAGATAGACTATATATTTTTAGAAAATCTATTTTAACTGGGATCTATTAAAACGAGAGGTTATTTATATGAGACATGATTTCTTAGTAGCCGTGATAGTCGGCGTGCCCGGGGTCGGGAAATCAACAGTTGTCTCACTATCCACAAAGAAACTACGCGATCAAGGATTCAATATATTGGTTCTTAACTACGGAGACTTCATACTCGAAGAATTGAGAGAACGAGGCCTAGTTTTATCAAGAGATGATCTCAGGAAACTTCCACTTAGAACACAATTAATGTACCAAGCAGATGCTGCTAAGAGAATAATTGAATACGCCAAAAAGAATTTCTCAGATACGAAGAATGCCAGAAACATATTATTCGTAGACACTCATCTATGGATAAGAACCAAGGCGGGGTACTGGCCTGGTCTACCGATAAATGTTGCTCAGATACTTATGCCTGATATAATAATCGTTATCGAAGCCGACCCCAAAGAGATTATGATGAGACAATCAAGAGATTCTACGAGGTACAGAGGCGATTACTCAGACCCTGTTTTGATAGAAGAGTTGCAAGAACTTAATAGAAGAGAGGTGCTGGTCGTAGCAACACTTACCGGTGCAGTGATCAAGTTTATTAAGAATAGAGAGGGCGAGGCTGATAAAGCCTCTGAGGAGCTTGTTAACGCAGTCATTAATCTACTTCCTTCGTAGGCTTAGACAACTCTCCTGATCCTCCCCAGACCCTTAAGCTCTAAGAAAACACCTATGTAACCAGGCACTTGATAAATTGTTTCTCTACGCGCCCTGAACTCAACTCCAAAGATCCTTAATCTCGGCATGTTATAAAGAACTTCTATGAACACCTTATAATCTTTGAAAGGTGAGAGATGCTCAGGATCTAATTTAAAATCGTGTAGTTCGCCGGGGCTTAACTCAATAGCTAATAAACCTGATTTACCATTTATGGAGTTAGGGATCCTCACAAGTCTTGATATATCAATAGTCACCATGGAGTCAATAGGTATCTCAGGAGAGGTATTTAATAATCCAATATACTCTTTTGATAATTCTCTTGAGTACTTTGCTAATAGATCTCTTGCTTCGAGATAGTCGCTTCTAACATATTTTCTCAGGATCTCGTTGTTGGTTCTCTCAAGAATT
>CAZFDB010000082.1:0-6018 GCA_964517475.1 uncultured Desulfurococcaceae archaeon
ATCTGAGACACCTCTATGATGAGCCAATTGCTTATTATGTCTACTCATAGGAACATATTCTTTTTTCTCAATAACATTCTCAAGATATTTAATAGCATCATCAAGTTTCATTCCTTTTATCACTTTAGCTATCTCCTCAGACTCTTTGAAAGATATCGGTAGCTCTCTACCGAGCGCTTTAGCCGTCCTCTCCTGATCAGCTATCTCAGGATAAACCCATTTCGAGGGCAATAGATTTGGTCACCGACCTAGGATAAAGTATATGAAATTAGCTAAAAAATATTCATCTCTTACTTAAAAAACTTTTTACTTAAAAACTTTCTGAGCCAGAGTAGCTACTTGCATCGGAGTATTAGCTACTGGTGCCCCAACGTTTTCTAAAGCTCTGATCTTGGATTCTGCTGAGCCCATACCCATAGTTATTATAGCTCCTGCATGACCCATTCTCTTACCCGGAGGAGCTGTTTTACCGGCTATGAATGCAACGATAGGTTTCTTCAAACCTTCTCTTCTGATAAAATCTGCTAATCTCTCCTCGGCATCTCCACCGATCTCTCCTATAACAACTATTCCTTTGGTCTCAGGATCTTCGAAGAACATTTTCACGACTTCAATGAAATCTAATCCTGTAATAGGATCTCCACCGATCCCTACTACAGTTGAGTGACCAAACCCAGCCTTTGCAAGAGCTTCTGATATCTCATATGTTAAAGTACCGCTTCTAGATACTACTCCAATGTTTCCTGGTTTAAAAGATCTCTCTGGTAAGATCCCTATCTTAACTTTTTCTCCAGGGGATATAACTCCCGGGGAGTTAGGTCCTACAATAATCACGCCCTTAGACCTAGCATAGTTAATGAATTTAATTTCATCATGTACTGGGATCCCCTCAGTGATAATAATAATCGTTTTTATACCTGCGTCAATAGCTTCGTAGACAGCATCTGCAGCAAAAGGAGCTGGAACAAATATTACAGAGGTGTTTATCTCAGGGAATCTCTTCACAGCTTCTGATACTCTATTGAACACCGGTACTCCATGAACACTCTCACCCCCTTTCCCAGGGGTCACCCCTGCTACTATTCTTGTACCATATCTCAGCATAGCCTCTGTATGATACCTACCTTCTCTACCTGTTATACCCTGAACTAGAACAACGGATCTTCTAGTAGCTATTATCGCCATAGTCTCAACCTCCCAATTGCTTTGCTAATTCAACGGCGTATTTAGCGGCTTCGTCATCATATGTGAAGTATTTAATACCTGCACTCTCAAGAATTCTTCTACCCTCCTCTTCGTTAGTGCCTACTAATCTAACTACTAGAGGTTTCCTAACCTCACTCTCATTTAAAGTCTCTATAATACCTCTTGCCACCTCATCGCATCTAGTTATACCTCCATAGACATTTATGAACACAACTTTTATCCGAGGATCTCTTAACAGAAGACTCAGCGCAGCCTTAACTCTCTCAGCTCTTGCCCCTCCACCTATATCGAGGAAGTTAGCTGGTTTTCCACCGAAGAAAGATACTAAGTCTAGAGAGGCCATTGTTAATCCAGCGCCATTCCCAATTATACCTATATCACCATCAAGGCTTACGAAACTGAAACCATATTTCTTAGCTATAACTTCCTCCTCAGTGAATTCTCTCGGGTCGCTAGATAAGCTCTCCTCAAGATCTTTATGTCTATATAATGCATTATCATCAATCGTTATTTTAGAGTCTAGTGCTACAAATCCTTTGTTTGTGAGAGCTAGCGGATTTATCTCGACAAGATCTGCGTCGTAATCAATCATTATCGAATATAATGATCTCGCTATATTCTGTAGTTGTTTCGCGTGATCCCCAGATAATTCTAATTCATCTGATAAATATCTTAGATGGTAATCGGATAATCCTGTGAGCGGATCCACATACACTTTCTTTATAGCCTCAGGTTTTCTTGCAGCGATCTCCTCAATATCAACACCCCCCTCCGAAGATGCTAAGTAAAGATATTTTCTATTAGATCTATCGATCGTTAGAGATAAGTAATATTCTTGAACAATATTAACTGCTTTCTCAACAAGGATCTTCTTCACAGCAATACCCTTAACTCCTTCTCTAAATATCTTCTCAGCATAATCTCTCGCTTCATCAATATTTCTAGCTAGTCTTATACCACCCGCTTTCCCTCTACCACCAACCAGCACCTGAGCCTTCAAAACAACTGGATAACCTATTCTCTGACTCTTCTCAATAACTTCCTCAGTAGTTGATGCCACATCACCCTCTGGTATCGGGATCCCGTATTTAAAGAAGATCTTCTTTCCTTCATATTCATATAATCTCATTTAAACACCCAATTAAGATGTGCAAATCAAATTAAATAAGAATTATTACTATATGCTGGAAATAAAGTATTATTTAATTTATAACTGAAAGCCTCGCCCTAAAGGGCGAGGAGGAAGTCAGGGAAAAACATATATGCCTGCTATAGTTAATAGACCAATTATTACGAATATGATTCCGAGTATTAATATTATAGGTGTGATTACTCGTCCAAGCCTTGGCGAAAGTTCATAGAGAATCACTCTTAATCCATTAAATCCGTGGAATAATGCTACAAATAGTAGCACGGTTAGTGTTGCGGCATATAATTTATTGCTATAATTATCTCTTACTTGCTCATATTCTAAACTCTTGTCATAGCTACTAGGAATTATTCTGAAGATTATATGAATACTTAACACAACTATTAATATGATCGCTGTCCAGTATTGCCATTTGGCTATTGAGCTATACCTCATATAATCACCTCAGCACCAATATATTAAATAGATATAGTGTTCCGAGAATAGTTAATAGTATTGACAATATGATTACTAGATATAGAAAAGTTTTTTGAGGATTATGTATCGAGAGTGTCCTCTCGAGATAGAGCGATGATGGTAATTTTTTGGGTAGGAAGATATTGAAGTACTCAACTAATAATAATCTTAATCCATTTAATCCGTGGAAGAATATAGAGAATACTAAGAAGATCTCACCGATCTTTATAGGTAGTGAGCTGTAGAGAATCAATTCCTTCTCCCAGGCAATTGGATTAAGTGAGTTATGCGTTGATATTATGTGGAGAGGAAGGTAAATAGCTAGGTAGAACCCAGTGATCCTGTGTAATATATAGGCAATCCTCTCAAGATTTATGATTGGTGTGAACCAGCCAGCGACTCTTCTCACAACTATAACTAACGTACTTTCGGCCATAATATTCACCTCTTATATGTAAGTACGAGTCTTCTTAAATACTGGATAGCTAGGGCAGGGTCTGCATTCTTAGGACACGAAGCACTGCATGCACCAGCGAAATGGCAGCCGAATACCCCATCAATAGAATCAACTATATCTAATCTGATCTTAGCATCCTCGTCTCTAGAATCAGCTGACCATCTATATGCTTGAGCAAGAACCATTGGACCAAGGAAATTCGGGTTTGATGCGGCTGTTGGACACGCCGCCACACATACACCGCATTTTATACAGGTACTGAAGATTCTGTAAGTGTCTACCTCCTCAGGTTTCTGGAGATACTCTTTCTTTGCTGCGAATTGCTCTTCTTCATCTCTTCTTATAAGCCATGGTTTAATTGATCTATGTTTCTTGAAGAGATCATCCATATCCACAATTAAATCCTTAACAGGTGGGAAGTTTTTAAGAGGCTCGATATATATTGCCTCGCCAAGGGATATAGCATTATTCATACAAGCTAATCTCGGTTTCCCATTAATCATCATAGCACATGATCCACATATACCCATTCTACAACTGTACCTAACAGATAACGTGTGATCCTGATCTCTTATTATCCTTAGTAAAACATCAAGAACAGTATCGTATCTCGAGACCTCAACTTTATACTCAACTAATCTCATTTTTCTTGTCTCAGGGTCGTATCTCTTGATCTTCACTCTCATAAGCTTAGTTATTGTTTTTGGCGTTATTTCCTGGATTTGAGAGACTAATTTCGTGTCTACAGCTCTCCTAATCATTGATGACACCTGAGCCTCTTAATACTTTCTCTCTTCAGGTTTCCATCTAGTTATTCTAATAGGTATGTAATCTAGTCTGGGGCCCTCAGGAGTGTAGTAGGCTAATGTGTGTTTCAACCAATTAACATCATCTCTCTTAGGATAGTCAATTCTGTAGTGAGCTCCTCTAGACTCTGTTCTTGCGAGAGCCGAGATCACCAAGATCTCTGAAACATCTAGCATGTTCCCCAACTCAATAACTTCTCGTAGATTCATATTATACTTTCTGCTTCTATCATCAACTCTAACTCTCTTGTACCTCTCCTTGAGATCCTTAATAATTCTAGCGGCCTCCATAAGACCTCTCTCATCTCTGAAAACATAAGCATGAGTATCCATTGTTCTCCAAAGCTCCTGTCTTATCAAATAGGGATCCTCAGCATTACTCTCCTTCTTAAATAATTCATCGAATAATCTCTTCTCCTCCTTCTTAGCGATCTCCATAATAGTTGATGATGTCTCAAGAAGACTTGAGGGAGCCTCTATAGCATATTTGGCTGAGGCTTCCCCAGTTAATCTACCATAAACAGCGCACTCAGCTAAAGAGTTACTACCTAATCTATTGGCCCCGTGAATACTTACTGCAGCAGCTTCACCAGCAGCCCATAGATTAGGTACATAGTCCTTAGAGTTGAACATCACATGACCATACGTATCTGTATGAATACCACCCATCGTGTAATGAGCTGTTGGTCTTACTGGTATAGGTTCGTAGACAGGATCAACATTGATTAGTTTCTTAGCTAATTCTCTTATGAATGGTAGCCTAGTATTGATCTTTTCCTCGCCTAAATGCCTAAGATCTAGATGCACATAATCTAACCCGCTCTCCTCATGTATAAAGCCTCTACCCTCTAAAATCTCTCTAATAATTGATCTCGCAACAATATCTCTTGGAGCAACCTCCATTCTCTGTGGTGCGTATTTTTGCATAAATCTCTCACCATTCTTATTAATTAAGTATCCACCCTCGCCTCTCGCAGCCTCGGTGATCAATACACCTGCGGGAACTATTCCTGTCGGGTGGAATTGCATAAACTCCATATCTTTTATAGGAATACCTACTCTATACGCCATAGCAGCACCATCTCCTGTCACCGCAAATGATACTGTTGTGAAACCATAGATCCTGGCAGCTCCACCAGTAGCTATAATTGCCGCTTTCGAGAGAAATACTTTGAGAGTACCCTCCTTAAGATCATGTACCGTGAATCCTCTGAAGTATCCATTCTCCATAATTATGGATGTGGCCAGATGGTCATGGTAAATATCTACGTTATCGAATCTGAGCAAGTTATCATAGAGAGTACTCATTATGAAGAAACCTGTTTTATCTGCTGCGAAAGCTGTTCTCGGAATACTCATCCCACCAAATAATCTCTGAGCTATTTTCCCATCAGGTGTTCTACTCCAAGGAACGCCTAAGTGATCCAGGAACCTTAATTCTTCAGGGGCTAATTTAACAAATAATTCCACAGCGTCTTGATCAGCTAGAAAATCACTTCCCTTAATAGTATCATATGCATGTGCATCAAAGCTATCACCAGTGACCTCGGGATATAGAACACCAGCTATCCCCCCCTCAGCAGCAACAGAGTGGCTTCTCATAGCATGTATCTTTGATAACACAGCGATCCTTATTTTACCCCGAGAAGTTAGTGTTGCTTGAATACCAGCTCTTAACCCAGCTAATCCTGAGCCCAGAATCACAAGATCATATTTTAATATCTCCATCTACACAAACCCTCAATATACTATATATATTCAAGAGAATATATATTCTAATAATCAAACTGCATATAAATAATATTGTTTAAAATTCTCTTTCTTAAAACAAAGCAGAGTCATTTGGGTATAAATATGCTCAAGATCTTTCCAAAATAATCTTTATATTGACTAGGCACTTTTAATAGATAATCCTCTATGAAATCCTGAATAATTAATTTAAT
>CAZFDB010000083.1:0-5075 GCA_964517475.1 uncultured Desulfurococcaceae archaeon
GAGGGCTCCACTAATCAGTACCCCATTATACTGGGGGATGGAAAGATTCTTTTCACAACCAATGCTTTTGATGGCAAGAATATGTTGGTTCTACTAGATCCTGAGACTAAGGAGATTACCAGATTATTTTTCGAGAAAAAAGATCTTGAGAAATACGACCCTGTTGAATACATATTCTACAGAGAGTATGGCAAGGATCTATTTGTTATAGGTAAGAGAGAGGGTAGATCTAGGCTATTCGTAAACGGAGAACTCATAGATACTCCGATGGGTATGGTTCTGAGTGCGTATCCGTATGAGAACAAGATATTCTTCACATACACAAGTATTATGAAGCCTCCTAGGATAATGCTTAGAGAAGATGGTGTTGTTAGAGAGGTTATTGGCTCAAGATTCTCTAGGGATATTGAGGAGAGATTCGGTTCTATCGAATTCAGATATATTGAGTCAATAGATAAACTGAGGATCCCGATCTATGTTATTAGAAGCAACTACTATGATAAGACAAGATCAGCTGTAGTATATATTCACGGTGGGCCGTGGTCTGAGGTGGGTGATTCGTGGAGTATATTAATAGCTTCTCTGGTGGCATCAGGCTTCAATGTTGTTGCTCCTAACTTCAGAGGATCCACGGGATATGGCGAGGAGTTCAGGAAACTAGATATCGGGGACCCTGGAGGAGGGGATTTGTTAGATATCGAGGCATCTGCTAAATTCGCTTTGGAGAATGGTTTGGGTGAGAGATTATTTGTTATGGGTTATAGCTATGGTGGTTTCATGACTCTTTGGACAATGTTTAATAGACCTGATCTATTTGAGTGTGGTGTTGCGGGAGCATCTGTTGCGGATTGGGAGGAGATGTATGAGTTGAGTGATGCTGTATTCAGATCCTTTATAGATACATTATTTGCGTATAAGAAGGATCTTCTGAGAGATAGATCACCTATACATAAAGCGGAGAGTCTGAGGAAGCCTCTATGTATTATTCATCCACAGAATGATACTAGGACACCTCTTAAACCGGTTATGAGATTAATTAATAAGCTTATGGAGAGTGGAAAGGTTTTTGAGGCTCATATAGTGCCTGATATGGGTCATGTTATTAGTAGTATTGATGATGCTGTGAAGATCCTTTTACCAGCATTATTATTCCTAAGCAGATGTGTCAAGGAATCAAAGAAGTAGTTTATGAGGGGTTGGCTCATGTATAGATATGTTGAGTATAAACATACTTTCTACAGACCCATGCATCCCCGACCAACAGTTATTATAGGAACAATTTGTCCTGGGGAAAGAATTAATTTCATGCCTGCATCGTGGAACATGCCTGTTTCCGAGGATCCTCCAACAATAGCTGTTGCTATAGATAGAAACACGTACACATATACATGCCTGGAGTATAATTCTGAGGCAACTATTAATATGGCTTCTGCTGATCAGTATCAACTAGCTTATGACCTAGGATCAGTGTCTGGTAGAGAAGTTGATAAAATCTCTAGATTCAAGATAGAGGTTGTTTCCAGTGAAGTTATTAAACCGCCTGGTCTAGCAGGATCATTAGCTATATACGAGACAAGGGTTATGAGCAAGTTAGATGTTGGTGAAGTAAGAGTATATGTTTTCGAGGTCTTGAAAATCAGGGTTTTAGAGGGTTATGTAACTGAGTACGGACCTGATCTGAGGAAAACAAATATTCTTCTACACGGTATAGGGAGAGTTTTCTATAAAGTGGATCCGAAAGCAATATACGCGAAAAAACCCCAGACCTAGTTAAACAATATTATTTTTCTGAAGAGATCTTCTCATCAACTCTGTGGATCAGTCTAGCAGTGTACTCAATTATCTTAGGTACTGTATCAATAGTTATGTATTCATTAGGTGCATGTGCTCTCCCACCGTGGCCTGGAGCTGTTGATATCATCGGCACATCTAACACCCTCGTGAATAAGTACCCTGGTGCTGAACCAGGTATATTTGGTATAATATATGTTTTCTCATAACCCATTTCACCATACACTCTTCTCGAGATCTCCACGTAGGGGTTCCTAGGATCAGTTCTACTCCAAGTATATGCATCGTGTACATGGATCTCTACGAGATCTGAGAGACCTAATCTATTAATGATCTTCTTAAGACCCTCAATAACATCCTCAGGCTCGGTGCCCGGGACTAGTCTAAAATCTAATCTAGCAACTGCTTCTGAGGGAGTAATCGTTTTAGTGCCCGGACCCGTGTATCCTGAGGTGAAGCCATCTACATTAACAGTTGGTTTAAAGAATACGGCTATGTATAGTTGATCTCCAGATAATCTTGGTTTATATATCTTGTAAGCCTCCATCAACTCCTCGAATGGCATTGCCTCTTTTATATCATTTAGATACTTCAGATCCTCTTCAGTAGGTGTCAGAGCCTTCTCGTCTAACCATGGTATCTTAGGACCCTCCAACGGATCTATTAAATGAGAAATTATATGTGATAGAATAACAGCTGGGTTATATAATCCTCTACTAAAACTACTATGAACATCGTATCCTGATGTTCTAGATCTCAACTCCACAAACACAATTCCTTTGTTGCCTAGAACAATACTTGGTTTACTAATCCTCCTCTCAGAGGGTATTGCAAAGAAAACTAGTTCAGATCCCACCAAGTCACTCTTCTTATCCTCAACAAACTTAGGCATCGAGGGACTGCCAAGCTCCTCCTCACCCTCCAAAACAAATATTATATCTAGTGGCAATTCACCACATAATCTCGAGTAGATCTCTACACCAAGTAAAGAGCTTAGTAGCGCACCCTTGGTATTATACGCTCCTCTAGCAATGATCCTGTCCCCCACTATCCTAGCCTCGAAAGGTGGAGAGATCCATTGATCCAGAGGCTCCACAGGTTGAACATCATACATATTATAAATAACCATCTTCTTCCCACTAGAACCCTTAACTCTCCCATAAACAATTGGGTGTCCACCATATACTAATTGAGTCGCATCGCCACCAAGTCTTGATCTAATGAATTCCTCAAGGAACGAAGCGGTTTCCTTGATCCCTAAACCAGATCCTGATATACTTGGCATCTGCAGAAATCTTCTTACTTCCTCAACAAATCTCTCTTTATTCTCCTTAACATATCTAGAGATATTATCCATGAATTCTCTGCATCTCATATTGATACCAAAGAGTACGTTAACTAATAATGAATTTAAAGATTATATCCATCTTCTAGTTCAAATAATAGTTTGAGGAAGTAAATCACCTTATATATTAAATGATCTATGAAGCATTATGTTTAAATACGTTTCATTAATATAACTAAGGATCTCGTGATCCCCTCTAGGAGTATGTCGTGATAAACTAATTTATCTATTAAACTTCGTTTCTCAACACATATTCTCATGATCTCATTCAATATATTTTTAAAGGATCTGTATCTATGCCTAAGTTATGATCTTGTGATTAATAAAACGATCAATTATTCTCCTAGGATCTCTTTTAAAGATCACTGCGAAATCGGCATTTGAGAAAGCCATGTAATTTCCTCTAGCTAGAGGTCCTATTAGTACTATGGTTGCTACATTATAATTAATTTTACTATTCGCATATCTTTAAGTCTCCTAAGAATCAATTCTTAATCAAGTGTAAAGATTTTTACTTCAGACAAATTCGATCCTTTTTAGCATACTTAATACAATACTACTATTGATATTGATGATTTTTGGTCTTAATTTAATCTGAACGTATATGTTAAGGGGTTAGTAAAATAATTTCCTCACCCACCTGCGAAGAGAGGCATTATTAATACTTCGTCTCCATCGTTGAGAACCTGTTTCTCCTTGGGAAATCTATAATTGATATATACGACCCCCCTTGTTTTTACATCTTCTAACTCTCTAGATATGATCTCAATCAGATCTTCAATTGTTGCATTATTATTTAACTCGTAAATCTTCTCACGACCCATCTTTTCAGCGAATACAGATATGAATTTAACAACGACTCTCTTCACAGATGTGTCTCCCACGATAATATATAGAATTCATGTTTTTATTTATTAAAACTAACTATGTTATATTATATTATGTTATATTATATTAATCATAATACTTAATCAATATAATTAATAGTATTTATTTACTTTAATTAATTAAATTATATTTGAGAGGTATTCTAAGTTGCTCGGCGGTTATATGGGTAAGGTTCTAAGAGTCGATCTTTGGAGAGAGAAGATTTATACAGAATCTCTTCCTCCCGAGAATATCTTGAGAAGTTGGCTTGGTGGTAGAGGTCTCGGTGTTTATTACATGTTGAGAGAAGTTAATCCTAGAGTAGATCCTTTGAGTCCTGAGAATAAGGCTATCGTGGCCACGGGTCCTATCACAGGTGTTCCAGGAATACCTTCTTCGGGGAGATGGGCTTCTGTGACAAAGTCTCCATTGACTAATACTATACATGATTCTCAAAGCGGTGGTAGGTTTGGTCCGGAGCTTAAACGTGCAGGCTTCGATCTTGTGATTATAGAGGGTAGAGCTGAGAGACCTGTTTATCTCTGGGTCTATGATGGAAAGGCTGAGCTTAGAGACGCTAGGCATCTTTGGGGTAAGGATGTTCATAGCACAACTGATATGATTATTGAGGAACTCACACCCGTGATAGGGGGAGATGAGGCGAAAAAAACTCGGTTGCCACTATAGGTCCTGCTGGAGAGAATTTAGTGAGGTTCGCTTCTATAATGAATGATAAAAACAGAGCCGCTGGGCGAGGTGGGCACGGGGCTGTTTGGGGTAGTAAGAATTTCAAGGCTATTGCTGTTAGAGGTCATATGAAGCCTTCAATAGCTGACGAGGAGAAGTATAGGAAAGTGGTTGCAAAGTCAATGGATCTTGTAAAGAAGTCTCCTATAACTAGTGAGGGCCTGCCTAAGTACGGTACAGCGGTTCTCGTCAATATAATAAATGCACACGGTATATTCCCGACGAGGAATTTCCAGACTGGAGTTTTCCCAGAGGCTGAGAAGATTAGTGATGAGACGATAGCGAGAGATATAATGGATTGGGAGAAGCAGAAAGAGGAGATATG
>CAZFDB010000083.1:5085-5985 GCA_964517475.1 uncultured Desulfurococcaceae archaeon
CAATAGCCTGTGCTAGATACACCAGGATAACAAAGCCTCCCTTCACAGGAGAGGGTGGAGGACCTGAGTACGAGAGTGTGTGGGCCCTAGGTGCTCAAACAGGGACCGGAGATCTCGCAGCTGTGGCGAAAGCCAATTATCTATGTAATGAATTAGGTCTAGACACTATAACGATGGGTCACGTCATAGGAACTTTCCTAGAATTAGTTGAGAAGGGGAGGATACCCCCCCGAGAAACTGAGAGGACTTAAGGCAACGTGGGGTAATGGAGAGGTACTGGTTGAACTCACGTGGAGAACTGCGTATAGATCGGGTATTGGTGATGATCTTGCTGAGGGCTCATTAAGACTCGCAGAGAAATATAAGGCCCCAGAACTCGCAATGGTGGTTAGAGGACAGGAGCTTCCGGCCTACGACCCAAGAGGAGCTCAGGGCCACGGCTTAGCTTACGCAACTAGTAATAGAGGAGGATGTCACTTAAGAGCATATATGATAGCTCCAGAGATTCTGGGCGTACCTTATAAGGCTGATAGGTTCTCTACCGAAGGCAAAGGTAAGATGGTTAAAGAGATGCAGGACATCTTCGCAGTATTTGACAGTATGATTGTCTGTAAATTCGTCTCCTTTGCTTATGGCGCTGATGTATTAGCGGAGCAGGTTTCTGCTGTAACAGGATGGGATTTAGCACCGGAGGAATTTGTTAAGATAGGAGAGAGAATCTATAACGCTGAGAGAGTATTTAATATATTAAGTTTCGGCGATGGAGAGGACTACGATACTCTACCTAAGAGACTCTTAGAGGAGCCGATGCCCGAGGGTCCTGCGAAAGGTCATGTTGTTAGACTTAAAGAAATGTTGCCGGAGTACTATGCCGCAAGAGGTTGGGTCAGGGGCAGACCC
>CAZFDB010000084.1:0-5929 GCA_964517475.1 uncultured Desulfurococcaceae archaeon
AGAATATACCAATCAATAGCTGTTTCCCTAACCTCTCTCTTCTCCTCAGCAAAGTTCTTCTCGATTTCTCTACTAATCTCCTCTCTATTAGCTTTAAACGATACCCTGAATCTTCCATTAAGTATATTGTGTCTCATCCCAGGTATGATCTCCATATCATATATATAGTTATGATGATACTTGATATTAGCCTCCCAATGTCTCTCAAATCTATCTCTAAGTCTCCTCACCGCCAATGGGTCTTGAACAACTATTTTTGTTCTCTTAGCACGTTCTCTTCTAAGTAGATCTATTTTCTCTACAGTATAGGCGTCAACAAAAGATCTATCGTTTCCCAAGATCTCTTTAACCTTCGGGGTAGGAAGATCTACGTAGAAATATGGTTTATGATTACTTCTATCTCTATATATCAGTAGCTTATGATTCTTATCATCATATATGTATACAATAGCTCTTCGACTATCACCATCATAAGATACATCAAGTATAAAACCATCTTCAATAGAAGAAATCTCTTCTAAAGACTTGATTGATTGAGGAGTAACTTTATCAACTTCAATTATCTTTATCCTCTTACCTGATTCATCAGATCCTGTCTTCTCGCAAAATCTATCTCCAGCAATATCTTTGTCCACTGTATCAATAGATTGATTTCTCATATCACTATTATTCTCAGAGATCTTCTTCTCATATGTCTCATTTATGTTTTTAGATGATGTCTCAACATGATCTTTAGTGATATTCTTGGCATCATTTAATTGTGAGGTGGAGGTTTTGTTAATATTCTCATCAACTAATTCTTTACGACTTGTATTAGTGAAACTAAGAAGATCTTTACTCCTCCTCTTCTCACTATTAATATTCATACTATTATCTCTTTTTATAGGCACTATTAGACACCGATTGAGAATAAGGAGCCTCTAGTTCTGATAATCCACAGACACCTTTTAAATCTAAACTATCTTCGTAATTAAGTAATTTATGTTTAGTGATATATTAAGGTAATACCATACTTATACGATATAATGCTTCAACTAATTATATAATTGGAGAAGAGTTGAGTATTAATACTAAAAGAGTATTTATAATCGATCTACACGCCCCCGCAAGTCCATACCTCGTAATCGAATTTGTAAAGATCATATCAGCATCGATATATAAAAACAGTATAGTACCCGTAATTACGAGACCAACAGGATTAGCTGCTCAATCAGGGATCCCGGATGCTTGGAGATACGCTTATAAAAATAATTTGTCTCTAGCTATACTACCTGAGATAAGAGACGTAATAGAGATCTACGAGCCAGAGGAGATATATATATTCTATAAATCACAAGACAATATCTATATAGAGGATCTGATCCCGAGAACAAGTGAAGGAACTATTCTAATAATACTTCCATCAGGAGAACAAAGTATAACTAGAGAAGAACTAGCACTTGGCACAAAAATATTCTCTAAACAGTTCACAAAAGAAATAAATCCATTAACAGCACTAGGAATACTACATCTACTCCTAGAAAAATATCACGACTAATCAAAATCGATAAATAAGAAATAAAAAGATTATCCACGAGATAAATAATGACTCCTTAAGAATCAATGATAAGATAATGAGTCAAGAACAAATATATAATTACAAGATCACGATCCTAATTTGAGAAACCTGCGAAAATTATCTATTGTATCAATATATCACACGAGTGATAATCCATGAAGAACACAAGAAAAATAAAAATAATGAAAGTAGCAACAACAGCAATTAAAGTAGCACCACTAGCACTTACAACTCTAACCTTGGTATCAGGTTCCTTAGAACCACTAAACGTTAGAGACAAAAGTCCTTGGACAGAAGGATGAATTCACCTAATTGCTTTCCTAGGCAATTGAGGCCATAAAATCTCCCAAATTTTTGTGTTTTTCAACTTTTTACTTATTATTATTATATTTTTCTCATATTTATCAACTGCTTCATCTAAGCTATACCAATCATGGTTCTTAATAGAGTAATTCGTGAATGGAAATCCTCTTCTCAAGGATCTTTTTATCATTCCAGCTTCTTCCTCAGGAAGTACTTCTCTGTAAGATTGTTCAATTATATCTACATCGAAGCACCCTATGAACTCGTTAACTCTATGAACTTGATTGGATCTTATCCAGAATGATATTTGGCATATATCTGATATATCACATATCACATAGGCATATGGTGTTTTAGATAATGTGTATCCTAGATCCAATGCCTCCTTACCCTTCACTAAAAAAGTATATGTTGCATTAGCATCGGGGTCTAGCGGTCTTCTTATATATGCCCACAAAAGATATTTATCTCTTATATGCTTCGTGTAGTGATGTTTAGATCTTGCTATACCAAGATTCATAATTCCTTTAGAACTGAGCCATTTAGGTGAGAACACGTATTTTACCTCAAGCATTGACATTATAACTACATCAATGAAATCATTAGGTTGTTTTGGTATAGGATCATTTATTTCAGATTTATCTGCCTCTAATAATCCGCTAAATTCTATACTTGTTAAGACTTTATCTAGATCATCAGGTTTATCAAGCGGATCTCTATAATATTTATCTAGATCCGGTCTTGCGAAATACGTAAGATTCATTCTTGACACAAATATATCTGAAGAACTGTCTACGAACTCTGCTTTTCTCAGACTATCAACTACGGTCTCGATACTATCTTTCCTAGGAATTAAATAGTAGACACGGGTTAAACCCATCGGTATTGAGCTAATGACAATACTCTTAACCCATACGTTGTATGGTAGCATATTAAATAGTTTCCCAGCATCCATTCTCTCATACTCTCTCTTTAGCTTAAAAACAACTAAGTATCTATCAAGACTCATTCTATAAGGACTAAATGCTGATCCAAGAAAATCTTTATTAAAAACTAGATTCTTAGCTGATCTTGTAAGAGATATATAGTTAACACCTAATTCATCAGCTATCTCCTTAACTAATTCGAATCTTGGTCTTTGAAGAGCCAATTTTAGTAGTAAGTGCTCATTTTTACTCAATTTTCTCTTCTTATACTCAGATAAATCTGATGAGCTAGGTGTCGTGTTTTTACTCATGAAGTTTTTACCATATATATTTGTTTCATAGAGTCTTTATATATGATAACGATCTAGATCATGAAATAGCTTTTATGTATATAACATATAACGAGTATATGGGGTATATAGTGTCTTTTACTGAGAGTAGTGATAAGAAGAGATCTGTTGAGGAATTAATTGAACAGGATCTCAGATCTTATATCTCTTATCTTGAGAATGAGCTTAGACGTCTTGAGAATGAGAATATTAGATTAAGAGAGGAGCTTGATCATTGTAGAGTGGAGTTAGATAAACTACTACAACCACCACTTGTAGAGGCTGTGTTCCTCGAGATGCTACCTGATGGAAGAGCTTTGGTGAAGAGTTCTACAGGTCCTAATCTTGTTGTTCATGTGAGTAGTAGAGTTGATCCTGGTAAGTTGAAGCCTATGGTATCTGTTCTACTTAATAATAGAGGATCTGAAATTGTTGAGATCCTAGGATTCAGAGAGGATCCTTTTGTAAGAGCTATGGAGGTTATTGAGAAACCATCTGTTAAATATAGTGATATTGGTGGTTTAGATGAGCAGATCAGGGAGATTAGAGAAGTTGTTGAACTACCTCTCAAGAACCCTGAGTTATTCAGGAAATTAGGTATTGAGCCTCCTAAGGGAGTGCTACTCTACGGACCACCTGGTGTAGGGAAGACATTGTTAGCGAGAGCAGTTGCTGGTGAGACAAATGCTACGTTTATTAGATTAGTCGCTTCTGAATTAGCTCAGAAATTTATTGGTGAAGGTGCAAGGATCGTTAGAGAATTATTTGCTTTGGCAAGGAAGAAGGCTCCCTCAATCGTGTTAATTGATGAGATAGATGCTATTGCTGCGAAGAGACTTGATGTTGGGACTAGTGGTGAGAGAGAGATCCATAGAACACTGACCCAGTTACTAGCAGAGATCGATGGTTTCGACCCATTGGATCGTGTAAAGATCATAGCTGCGACAAATAGAATAGATGTTTTAGACCCCGCAATACTTAGACCAGGGAGATTTGATAGAATCATATATATTCCACTACCTAATAAAAGAGCTCGTATAGAGATCTTCAAAATACATACTAGGAAGATGAATGTGAGTGGTCAATTAGATTATGATAAATTAGCTGATTTAACAGAAGGTGCGTCTGGAGCTGATATAAAAGCTGTATGTGTTGAGGCTGGTTACATGGCTATTAGAGATGGTAGAGATTATGTTGTTGAGGATGATTTTATAAGAGCAATTGAGAAAGTTATGAGGAGAATAGGTAGAGAACAGGATATTAGTAAAATAACAGCTTCTCAGAGAGAGGCGGCTATCCAACATGTCTAATATCTATGATGAAGTTATATGATTAAGATCAAGGCTTCTAAAGAGACTATTGATAAACTAAGAATTATTGCAGATTATCAATTCAGACCTGGTGTAGGTAAAGTATTGTTTAGAGATGATTCCTACTTAATTGTTTCTAAAACCACTGGGAGGATCAGAGCTGTTGAAGACTCTGAGGGTGTTGTGGCTACTATAAGAGCCTCTGATCACAGAATAATTCCTACGTGTATAGGTGGTGAGAGAATAAGAAGATTTCTTAAATACCCTCTTCTAAGAGTAGTTGTGATTAATGAGTTCTCAAGAGAGATTGGTGAGGGAGGGAATGTTTTCTCTAAGCATGTAATTGATATTGACGAGGATCTTTATCCGTGGGATGAGGTGTTGGTGGTTAATGAGAGAGATGAGCTTCTAGCTGTGGGGAGATTAATACTTTCTCCTCATGAGATTTTATATTATTTAAGGGGTGTTGCGGTATTAACTAGGGAGGGATGTTGGAAGTCTATAGAGAAGGTAGAAATGTGAAGATCTACTACGACGCTAGTGTCGTGGCTAGAGAGAAGAGCCCTATTCTAATAACTGGTTTCCCAGGCTTCGGAGCAACTGGTTATATAACAACTAGATATTTAGTTGATGCTTTGAAGATGAGGAGAGTGGGGTTCGTAATAACTAGATATATGCCAGATACAGTAACCATAGATCCTGAGCACGGATACAATTTCCCACATGAGATATATAGTGGATTAGATGACAAAGTATTTGTCTTAGTTAATCAAACAGTTCCGCCTCCTCTAGAAAAAGATGAGTTGGCGGAAACAAGAGTTAAGTGGGCTTATAAGAATGGTTTCTCTGAAATGCTTCTCGTAGGAGGATTAGATGCTGAGATAAGAAAATCATCTGATGATCTCCTTAGGTGGGTTGGTAATAAACATTGTAAAAGAACACTTGAGGAACCTATTATGGAGAAAGGATTAGTTATCGTGGGACCACTAGCAACTTTGCTGATGTATAGCGAGATTATAGGTTTACCAGCATTAGCAATACTACCATATGCTGAGAGAAATAGACCTGATCCTAGAGCGGCTGCAGTTGCTGTGTCTAAGATTGCGAAGATACTTAATACGGAGATAGATGTATCAGAATTAATTAAACATGCCGAGGCTATCGAAGTTCTTGAGAAGAGAATAAGATCAGAGTTAGAGACAACAGAGACTAAAACTACTCATAGATACTATATGTGATCTCAGTACTTGAACACTAGAAAACCCTTTGCCTCATCAACCCATATCACCTCATCAAAACCAGCTCTTCTAAGCCTATTCTTAACTCCTTTCAAAATATCTATGTTGCTATGTTTACCAGGTTCACCTGTGTAGTGGAATAATCTCCCTCCTCTTCTTAGTACCCTGTAGATCTTCTTATAGAACTCTTCACTATATAATTCCCCCGCAATATTTATTCTCGGAGGATCATGTAGAATAGCGTCGAAGTACTCATTATCGAAGT
>CAZFDB010000085.1:0-5800 GCA_964517475.1 uncultured Desulfurococcaceae archaeon
GAGGTCCACAACATCATATTTTTTTGTATCAACAATCATTGTGGTTGTGTAGTAGTAGATACTCCCCTTCGTAGTTGAGCTAATCAAACCATTCCTCTCCCTAATTAATTTTGAATCCCTCATATACACCAGCACCTCCTCAAAATCCCTCGGATCCAGATTATTGAAGCAATAGCTTCTCTTAACAAGATCATATATATCTTGTTTCGAAACCTCATTATTATTCTCCAAGACTACACCAATGATCTGGTGAGTTAATACATCAAGTGGATTTCTCCTAATTCTCTGGTTCTCAAGTAATCTCTTATTTGATCTGAATTCTCTGACTCTTCTAGCAATAACAATACTCTCAGCAATATCATATATATTATTAAATGTAACTATATATCCTCTAGAAACAGTTTTTTCGCGATGACCACTTCTACCGATTCTATGAATAAGTTTCGTGACCTGCCTCGGCGAGGATACTTGGATCACGTGATCTATGTAGCCTATATCGATCCCTAGCTCCAGACTAGATGTAGCTATTACACCATCGATCTCTCCACTCCTCAGAGTTCTCTCAGCTTCAATTCTCTCTGTCTTTGACAATGATCCGTGGTGTACATATATGTTGAAGCCTTTTCTCCTAAGAATACTTCCGAGGAACTCAGCCTCGTCTCGCGTGTTGGAGAATATGAGTACAGGTTTCTTAAGCACCTCCAGCAACGCAGTTAATTCACGAGCCCTAGGATCCGTGTCGCCGCCGTCTTCGGATTCTGATGCTAAAACCTCTACTTCGTAGATCTTGTCGTACGAGACATCTATTACATCATATACTCTATTGCTAGACAAGAAACGCGCAACTAGATCAAGATCTCTTATAGTGCCTGATAAACCAATTCTCATATGAGAATCAGTTAATCTCCACAATCTCTCTAAGCCAACACTCAATTCACAACCTCTCTCATCATCTATTAATTCATGGATCTCATCAACAACAACGTAGATAATGTTTCTGAGACTTCTCCTCAGCTCAGGCGATATTAATATGTATTGTAGGCTCTCAGGTGTTGTTATAAGCATTAGAGGAGGTTTACTCTTAATTCTATTTCTCTCGGACTCTGATGTATCTCCATGCCAAGTAGCTATTTCGTAGCCTATGTAATCAAATAATTTCTTTATACGATCAAGAAGATCTCTGTTAAGAGCTCTTAGAGGAGTTATATAGAGGATCTTGATAGGGTCGTCGGGAACATGTTTTCTCAATATCTCTGATAATATTGGTAGAAGAACAGCGAATGTCTTCCCACTACCAGTGGGGGCAGAAACTAATAAATGTCTATATCGTTTCCTAACCCTATCCTCTGAGGTCTTTGCGAAGTAATCAGCAACTTTCTCCTGCACCAGGGTAAGCTTCTCATAACCTAAAACCTCTCTTAAGAAACTAATTATTTTCGGATGAATATAGTTGTGCATAGCTACTTAAATTTCTTACTTCTACTCCTCTTCCTCTTACCACTAATCTTCTTCTCAGTCTTAATCTCCTCTTCCTCGGTGGTGGACAATATTTTTTCTTGAGGAACTGATATACTCCTGCCTCTATCAAGTATTTTTTTAGCCTCCTCAATAGATGTTGATCCTCTTAGTAACTGGTCCCATATCTCAGTCGCTTGAATCATCAGATTTATTTGATCTAGTGTAAAAGCTATTTCTTCAGCCTCCTCCCCAGCCTCAACCTCTCCTTCGCCAGTACTCTCCTCAGACTCCTCCTCAATCTCCTCAATTTCCTCCTCTGAATAACTCATTTTCAAAACATCCCGGCTAATTACATATACTTGAGAGAGAAAATATAAATATTTTTTAACAACTGAAAGCCTCGTTCTTTAAGGCGGGGAGAGGATCAGATCAAGATCCTTATCAATTAAAATTTTTCGGGGGGGCTTTGTTTTTGAGCATCTAGATCTCCTCAATTAATTGTTTAAGTAGATCTCTGCTTATTCTTCTCTCGAAAATAATTATTACTCTACTCTTATCAATAGGTTTTAATTTATCAATAACAACCCGACCTCTGATAAAATCACTCTCTCTCTTCGAAGGAACTATGAATTCCTTACCTTTCTTCTTAGCATATGAGTAGAATTCTTCGTAGTTGCTTAGTATCCTTATTGTGTCTCTTAGATCCTCTGATACATACCCTAGTCTCTCACTTAGTTTCTCGAGGAATATTTTCCCTGTCTCTATATCACACTCTATGTAGGGGTACCCGAGAAATTCTCCTAAGAATATCTTCTGTGTTGTCATAAACCACTACTTCCTCTAGAAAAAACTTTGTTGAGGAACTCAATAATTTTTCTATACATAACTACTCTATTACTATCTTTCCTAACACCATGACCCTCATCTGGGAATATCAGTAGATCGTGGCTTCTACCTAATTCACTTAATTTTTTAGTTATCTGATAAACCTCCTCTACGGGGCATCTAGGATCATTTGCTCCGTGAATGAATAGAACTGGTGCTCTGATATTCTCAACGAAGAATATAGGTGATCTCTCTCTGAATAATGATGGATCCATTTTAATCGAGTCGTAGGCTTTTAAGTAATCGGCTTCTTTCTCATACTCAGTATACCAGTTGTAGAAACCTACTATAGCCACACCAGCATCCCATTCCTCAGATGCTTTTGTTAATGCCATAGCTGTTAAATATCCACCATATGATGCTCCTAAAACAACTAGTTTCTCTGCTCCTAGGCTCCTAGCATATTTCGCTGCGTAGATCACGTCTCTAAGATCTCCTCCACCTAGATCTTTATCATTTAGATGTTGAAATGTTTTTCCGAAACCTGTGCTTCCCCTGTAATTAGGTAGTATAACCATGTACCCCTCCAAGGCTAGTAGTTGTGTGAGTGGGTTCCATGTATCTGCTGCATTAGCATCCGGTCCCCCATGGATATTTATTACAGCGATCTTGTTCCAATTATGTGGTTTATAGATTATTGCTTGGATATCTCTTCCATCAAATGATTTGTAGTAGTCTACGTAGACCTTAACTAATTTTCCTCTAAGGATCTGTGGTGTGTTGTCTATTACTTCTCTGCCATTAACCACTAACGAGCTTGGTTTATCTGATAAACTGGTTACGTAGGCAATATTTCTACCAAAGATCTCGTACTCAACAACTCCTCTGGCAACAATATTTGTTTTCCCCGGATCCTCTCTATGAAAGCTCTTGAGATAATATACTCCCTCCACCAATTCCACGAAGAAGATCTCATCACCACGATACTTAGGATCGTATTTCTCATATCCGCTTCTATAGATCCACTCCCATTTTCCTTCATCAACATAGTATTCTCCTATATCAAACCACTCATCTCTATTAGATGTGAATAATACTCTTCTCCTACTCCTATCTACGTCACCGAGACTTATTTCTGATCCGTTGAATTTCAGTAGTAGCTCATCTGATAAATCCTCTACATCTATTATCCTCAGCTCATTATTGTATATACCCTTCACATAAACTATTTCTCTCTCACTCAACCAATCAATAACGAATATAGGCTCACTCCACTTAGTTAACTCTATGAATTCTCCTCTTCTCCAAAGAAATATTTGTAGTGGTCTCCCACCTCTATTAGATAGAAAAGCTATCTTATCGTCACCTGGACTGAAAACAGGTCTGGTATGATAATATTTGTAGTCATTAGTTAACTGAGTCTCTGTCTTGTTAACGAGATCATATATATAGATCTGGTAATTCTCATCACCATCACGATCTCTCGAGAAAACAATTTTATCACCCTTATTAGAGAATCTTGGGAACAGACTTGAGTCAGGGGAACTGGTAATCTTATTAATAGATTCCCTAGAGAGATCATAGATAAAAACATCCCACTTCTCATCTCTATTCCAATTAAAAGCTAGAAGACCAGTGCTCCCACAACCACTTAAATTAGCAACACTCTTAACCCTCGCAATAACCTCGGCTAAATCACTCATCAAGACACCAAACAATATAGTTAATACGTAAATAATATCTTGTAAGGCCCTGGTTCAGCATGGAAAGAGCGACGGCCTCCGGAGCCGGAGGACCCGGGTTCAAATCCCGCCGTTGCACTACTCCCTTAAACATCTAGATAAATTCTAAAGGATTGTTCTACGCTTCCACGGCAGGGCATAAACTGCTGGGTGATTTGCCTGGCGAAATCATGCTGAAGTAAACATTTCTGCAGTAGGCAATAAGGTCCAATTGATCAAATTCCCAGGAGTCAAAAGCTCGGCTTCACCAAGGCTCTCAAGACCCTAGGAACTAATAGGACTAGGCGGTACCTGATGAAATCGTGGAAAGTGTTCTAAGGCGCTTTGATAAGAGGGAGTTCTACGAGATTGCACATGGCGCTGTCGGACTTAGAGTTATTGAAGTTGCCCACGAAGATAAGAGTATAGAGTGTTTCCTTGTACTTTATGCAGTAGCACTAGCTAATTATAGCGAATACCTAAGACAGGCACTACTAAGTTCATTGTTGAGAACCTTCGTAAGGTCTTCAGGAGGATGACGAGCATGAGCCTGACACCTTAGTGTTTAAGTGGGATCATAGATTCAAGTAGTTCCTCGGGGTGAGGGAGAGGAGGAGAGCACTAGACCCAGCATAACAGCGTACTATCATAACTTGTTCAAGAAGTGTGTAAAGGATGGAAAGTTCTCGGAGTAACTAATAAACTACATGGTGAACCACACAGACAAGTGGCTTAGAAGCGTGTTTAGGAATTTATCAACACTTCCTGAGAAATCTCACCTGAAAACTACGGCCGACTCATGGAAGTGGTACTATTAGAAGTTATAGGCTAGAAGTGAGGACACTCGCCGCAAGCCTCGAAGACACTGAGAAAACTCTCAACTACCTCTATGAGAACCATGAGCTATATTATTTAGTCGGGCCAATGCTCAAAGGAGACCCTAGGCTATAGCATATGTCGCGCCTTGCCGAGAGCTACACCTGAAGAACTAGCCGAAACCTTCTGCGTGAACCTAGAGTTCAAGAGACTAGTGTGTCTCGGAGGCAGATATTTTTTGCGATCACTACGTTGAACTAAAAGATCCTCATAAATCCTGTATGTGGGCATACTTCTCCAAGCATATGTTGATCCTGCTAGAGGAATGTGCTAGAATACGGGTTAGCTGGAGCCCCTGGAGAAATACGCGGTAGACCATGGCTTGTCCCCACCTAAGTACATATACCATTTACGAAGTAGCATAGAGACTAATAATGAGGGCGAGCCTCTCTTCAGGGAGGCTAGTGATCTTTTCAACGAGCAGTCGGGTTTTCTCGCTAGTGTTAAAAGCTCCTCTAAAGGTGTAGATATATCTAAACACTTTATTTTACGCTCTTAGGAGAACCTCTGTGTAGGCATGCATAGTGGAGGATGCGAAGGTAGTGGTTCGTTTAGTGCTAAACTTGTAGAGCTGAAGAACTACGAGTATGGCGTCTTAAGTCTATTTAATAAAAACTTTCTGCTATGAATATAGCCTAATTTAGCCGTGATCTCCGCCACTTTCACAGTCACTATAGTAGGGTCTACTATGGGAACCCCTGTTTCCCTAGAGAGCTCGTTTGAGAACCCTATGAAGCCGCTGCAGCCGAGCACCACTACCTGGGCACCATAACCTTCGATGGCTTTCCTGATCTCACTTAATAGCGCATTCTTAACAAGCTTTTCCTTGCTTCTCAGCTTTAGAACAGGTATATCTATTCCCGAGACGTAAACTACGCGGCTCTCAATGCCCAGCTCTCGCGCTCTTCTTCGATAAGACA
>CAZFDB010000086.1:0-5756 GCA_964517475.1 uncultured Desulfurococcaceae archaeon
AGATAAAACTCTGTGTCAGGGTCTAGGGTATATTGTGATGACTCATGAGAAGCTTCTTCAACAGATCCGTTAAGAACCTCTATGAAAGGTGTTGTTACCAAGAGAGATTCTTCACTGAGATTTAACCCTGATACACTGACATGCGCCTTAGAATTAGTGGAGTTCTCGTACTGTTTCGTATACCCCTGCAATATATTCTTCGACTCATCTAGAGATATACCTCTTATATCAATGTAAGCAGAGGTTCTTGGATAATATAGATGAGCAATATCCGGTCTATGTATCCAATCCCTGTCTCTAGATATCGAGATAGTACGACTTTCATAATATGCGTCCTCACCTGATAAATAAGCTCTATTCTCAAATCTACTAGCGTATCCCCCTGTTGATAGTGAATAGGTTACTACCCTACCTCCTCTATTAATCATGAAATTATTTGAGTAGTAAGAAGGTTCTTTACCAATATTAATGGTTGCTAAATTAATCTCTGAGTATTCACCAACGAAATATTCTGCTATAAATGATCGCATGCATCTATCAGGAGCCTCTAAGTGTAGTAGAATTGATGCTTTAGTATTCTTCTCCGAGAACATTACTAGATGCTGAGACAAATGTTTATTTTCAAAGCATCCTCCGACGTAGATTTTCACAAAATCATTATACTCATTCTCTAATTTCATAATCAACACAGATGATATGTCAGTTATGTGCTTAGCATAGATTTTTGAGATCTCTGGATTAATTAAAGCAAAAATCCTATTATTTACTAACACATTTTCTCTGTCTAATAGATCTTTTCTTCTAAAAAATTTAATATCATAGTTATTCAAGACATCATTGTTGATTAAGAGACGATCTTTGTAATATACGATATCAAATTCTTCTAGTAGTGTTTTAGCATCACCATAGTCCGAGGATGACTCATCATTTATATTATCATGAGGATCATACGTATATTTATCGTATTCTTTCCAATTCGTGTAGAATTTTATAGTTGGTGAATCACTTATCTTCTGATATGATATACTCTCCTTAAACTTCTGAGATATAGCTATGAGCTCCCCAATCCTCAACATATCTAGATCCCTGACATTAGCCGAATTTACCATATTTACTAAACTCAAGATCTATTGCTCCTTTTATTAGAACAGCTTGCTCGAATGGTAGCCTTGATAATACATCACTTATAAAACCACTTATGAGCATCGTAATAGCTTCATTCTCAGATAATCCTCTTGACCTCATGTAGAAGAGTAGTTGATCACTTAATCTACTTACTCTCGCTTCATGACCAATTACTGCTGTTGACTCATCGTTTTGTATATGTGGGTAAGTAACTGTTTTGCTTTTATCATCTAATAGAAGAGAGTCGCAGGATGTGTAACTCCTAGCATTTTTAGCTCCTCTAAGTATTCTTACAACACCTCTATAAACAGTTTTTCCACCGCTCATCGAGATGCTTTTAGAAACTATCTTGCTCTTAGTATTAGGTGCTTTGTGAATAACTTTTGAACCACTATCTTTTATATGTCCATCTCTTGCAAGAGTGACTACGTAGCTCTCCATAGTAGCACCCTCTCCTCTTAAGATCGCTGAGGGGTAGACGTATGTGAGTTTAGACCCTATTGATCCCTCAACCCACTCAATATATCCATTCTTCTCAACAATAGCTCTCTTATTATTGAAATTAATCACTTGCGAAGACCAGTTCTGCAAAGTTGTGAAATTAACTCTAGCATTCTCACCAACATAGATCTCAACCATACCATCATGGAAACTATATCTAGATAGTCTAGGTGCTGCGCATCCCTCGATGAAGTGGAGAGAGCTGTTCTTATCAGCTATTATGAGAGTATGTTCGAAATTCCCCTCAAGAGCTTTACCGATCATGAAGAACGCTTCTAATGGAGCATCGATCTTTACGCCCGGAGGAACATAGACAAACACTCCTCCACTCCATAAAGCTCCGTGGAGAGCCGCGAATTTATGCTCTGGCGGGAATATATTCATGAAATACTGCTTAACCAGATCCGGGTATTTGATGACTGCTTCTTCAAGAGGCATAAACACAACTCCTTTCTTCATCAACAAATCCTTTGTCTTAACATAGATAGTCTCCGAATCTAATTGAGTGCTTAATCCAAGCAGGAATTCTCTCTCAGCACTCCTAATACCGAGTTTCTCGTAAGCTTCTACTACCTCCCTAGGTATCTCCTCCCAAGATAAACCTCTATTAACACCCGGGTCTACGTAATAAGATAATTCATCAAGATCTAATTCCTCTAGACCCTCAATCCATTGTGGAGTTGGTAGTTTCTCGAAGATCTCAAGCATCCTTAATCTAAATCTCCTCATCCATTCAGGTTCTTTCTTTACTTTGGAGATTTCTTCGATCAAGTCTCTAGATAATTTACCCTTGATCTCAATAACTTTACTACCGATCTCTCTCTGACCTAAGATATCTTCTGATGAAACTAGTTTCTTGAATCTATCTAATTCATCTACTTCGTTGCTCATGATCTCAACCTCAAACAGTGATCATCTTCTTTATATACTGATAACCTTTCTCGTCTATAGCGTTTATCAAGCTACTATCACCAGAAACTGCTATTTTCCCATCGATCAACACATAAACTCTCTTAGGAAGTATCTCTCTGAAAACTCTTCCTAGATGTGTTATAACTATTACACCTACTCCTCTCTCAATTAACTCTCTTAATATGCCACTTATAACCATGATACCATCAGGATCTATGCCACTATCCGGCTCGTCGAGGATGATGTACTTAGGCGATGATAAATACATTTGAAGGATCTCTGATCTCTTCATCTCACCACCAGAGAAATTCTTATTCAAATATCTATCTAGAACATGCTCTCCTAAACCAATTTTACGCATTATCTCAAGAACCTTCGAGAAACTATATCCCCTAGACCTAGCTATATGCATATAAAGAGTTCTACTTAAAACAGTTGTTTCTGGAGGCACCTGAAATGCTAAGAATAAACCTCTCTTATACCTCTCCTCAGGCTCTGTATCCGTGATATCCTCACCGTCTAAGTAGATCCTTCCACTAAATATTTTGTAGCCTGGGTGACCCATGATTGAATACGCCAAGGTGCTCTTACCACTACCATTAGGACCCATCAAAGCAATTGCTTCACCAGGTCTCACGTAGAGAGATATTTCCTTTAGAATAATTTTATTCTCTAATCCAACTGTTAATCTATCTATGACAAGTCCTTTGCCCACGTTCTCATGCGAGGAATTATTACTTAACTCCTTCATGGTGACAATACCTCTATCCTGTAAATATAAGTTTTCCTAGTTTATAAATAGCTCCATCATATATAAATTAGAGTTGCTAAGAACGAATTAACAGGATCTGACTCAATGAATTAAGCGTAATATTACAACTGAAAGCCTCGCTCTTTAGAGTGTGGAGGAGGTCATTAAGATCTCTTCTGTTTCATCAATATCTTATTCTTGAGATTATTTGCCAATAATTTTAATAAATCACTTTTCTTACCATCGTAATGAACAAATATTCTTGGGCTTTCCACATACCATGTTCTAGGATACTTCTTATCTCTCTCCACCTCACAATCCAAATTTAATTCTTTACATACATCGAGAATCTCTTCAATCGTAGGTTTTCTCGGAAGAAGGTTCTTCGGTATTCTTCTACCTAATCTCCTAGGTATTGAGGGATCTATATATGGTAGCCATATAACTAATCTCTTCATATGAAAAACTCCGATTATATTTACTGGATCAGTACTGCGTTAACAACTCCGTTCTGTCCTGGTCTGGAAGTAACCACAGCCTTACCTATCTCAGTCTCAATTATCGCTCCCTTAATAATGATACCTCTCCTAGCTAATTCTATATTAGCAGGTGTCTCTATTACAGACTTAATCTTTACTTTCTTAACAGTACCTGTCTTCTTATCTAGAACATTTGCGTATAAAGCATTCTTCAGCTTTACCTTTATATTTCCTCCTCTAACTCTAATTATTTCTCTCCCCTCAGAGTCTGCCACTCTCGTATTTGTCGGGAACCTACCTATCTCATACTTCCTATTCTTTCTATGAGGTCTTCTCTTACCCCCCGTTATTTTCTTGAAATCGTTTCCTTGGTATATACCCACTTATTTAAACACCATTAATTCTATAGTGTGTCTTATTTATAAACTCTACTCAAATTCATTAAATGGTCCGCTATGGAGAACATTAAATCACACAGCTACAGACTTAATCGCTTAGAAGAAATAGTTAAGGAGTTTCTGGTGTTGATAGGAGAAAATCCTGATAGAGAGGGTCTTAGAGACACTCCTAAGAGAGTCGCGAAGATGTGGTTGGAGGAGTTGGTGTATGGGTACTACAGAGATCCTGAGGAATCGCTAAAAACATTCTCAAATGAGGATGATTATGAGGAGGGTCTTCAGAGAATCAATGAGGCGTTGATAGTATCTGGAATACCTGTGAGAAGTATGTGTGAGCATCATCTACTACCGATCCTTGGTAAAGCCTCAATAGCGTATATACCTAGCGACAAGATCCTAGGTTTCTCAAAATTTGCTAGAATAGTTGATGTATTCGCAAGAAGACTACAGATCCAGGAGAGATTAACAAATCAAGTAGCTGATTTCATATACGAGAATCTTAGAGCAAAAGGAGTTATTGTTCTTATAAGAGGTATTCATCTATGCGCTCTTCACAGAGGCGTTAAGGAACCATTGATTACTTTATCAAAAGCTGTTAGAGGAGTATTTTTAGAAAATGATTCTCTTAGAAGAGAAGTTATGAGTTTCATGATCCGTGAATTATATGGTGGAGATATTCTACCACTAGAAATATGAAGAGAGATATAAACAAAAATAACTTCAGAAAATAGGTTCTATAATTCACATATTGGGCATGAGGGATCCTCGTAGCCTTCTATATATAAGAATTCTTTATTAGAGATACGTATCCTCCCAAACTTAGGCTGTGCTCTTCTCTCAGATGCGGATACGCCGCGGGTTTCTCTAGGAGGAGGCTCTTCACTGAGTTCCTCCTCGTAGTCCTCTACAACACGTACTCTTCTCATCTCCTCCCTCCCTCTCTTGGGAAGAGTTGTTTCCCGAGGTTTTTTCTCTTCCTGTTTAACTTCTCTTCTCTCTCTAAATGATTTTAGTCCAAAATAGATCACCTGCTGACTCTTTGATTTATCTCTATAGACTGTGACACCTTTGATCCCTAGTTTCCATGATAGTTTATAGATCTTATCAACATCCTCTATCGTAGCCTCTGAGATCATATTAACAGTTTTTGAGACACCTGCATCAACCCATTGTTGCCATGCTGCTTGATGAAGTAGATGATATATAGGATCTATATCATGAGCTGTTCTAAAAACTTCTCTTAGGGTTCTGGGCATAAATGGGTTATAAGCTATTGATCCGGTCTCTGCAATAGCTTCAATAACCTCAGGATCATCTAACTCATATTTTCTCAGGTACCTTAGGAACAACCCGTCAATCTCTATGAAGGTTCCAACAGCAACTGATCTTACGAAAGCTAACGCGAAGATAGGCTCTATACTAGGTGATGTCCCAGCTATTATTGATATAGTACCTGTTGGAGCTATGGAGAGAACCTGAGCATTTCTCACACCGTATCTCATTAATTCATTCTCTAGCTCTCTCGGATCTCTCTCTAATGATTTTGCGATTTCTAAAGCTCTCTTAGATATATTAGGTTCTATACCAGCT
>CAZFDB010000087.1:0-5730 GCA_964517475.1 uncultured Desulfurococcaceae archaeon
CCCAGACGTGACAATAAACCTCCTCTCCACCCTATAGCCACGTTTCTCATATTTCTTCTTAGTCTCCACGAGTAGTAGCGGTCTACCATCATCTTTGAGTACAGCTACATCAACTTTCCTCCCCTCCAACCCCCTGTCATACTGCCTCACAACCTCGGCCACTGCAACGCCGTTGAACTTCTTGCTAACAAACCCCTTCAAGAACTCAGCAATCCTCTCCTCAACATCTACCTCCTTCCTAATCACCAGACCCATGATCTCTACCCCTGGCTATGAGATCCGACATTTTCTACAACCTCTACATTTGCGGGGACTGATACCGGGATAGTAGTTGAGAGCCTCGTAGCATTTGGGAGATTCAAAGGGTCTCTGAAGGATTTGAGCCCGAATACGCCAGCTTTATAACCGCAGTAAAGCTCCTCTCCGCCTGTCTTCCCCGGATCCTTCAGGGCGATCATGTCTTTTACATGATGAGTACAGTTAATCATTACTTACCACTGCTGAGAGCGGAGTACCTATCTATGCTTTTCACAATCCTCCTCACAAGTTCCGACCAGAGCATAGATCCCTTCAGAGCCCACTCTATCATGTCTAGAGTGTGCATCCTCAAGATTCTGAGAAACAGCTGCCACGTAACTCCTCGTTGCTTTAGCTCATCTCTCCATTCCCCCCATAAATATTTCGGTAATCTATTAAACGCCCAAACAGCTAAGGAATCATAATCAATACCCTCAATATTTACATCACCACCTAACCTGATTCTCACCACTCGTATAAACTCCTTGATCTCTACCGGCTCCCTAGGTATATTTAAACCCATAACAACTATCCACTTATGTATATACTGGGTATCACCATATAAAAACTCTACGAAAAAGCTCTTATAGCTCTTCGTTCTCATTACCGGGAGATGCTCGCTAGATTGCACAGCCCAACTAACGCATTTGTTCATGGATAGTTTCTCAGGTGGGGATGATTAGCATAATACTGAATTATAGTATGCTATAAAAAAGATATTGCAGAGGCATAATATATAAGATCTCTACTTTATATAAAGAGAAGAAATACACAAATTATATAATCACGGCTACGCATAGACACATATATCCATTACATCTTTATTAGAAAAAATTATTTTCTGGGGATCTCTTCACATCTAATCCTTAGATAATCATAGCAACTAGTCTTCTCATGATCAATATAGTTATTATCTACTATATGAGTGACCCTGAACCCTAGACACATAAGAAGATCAGCGATGAACTGCCTGTGACAATGCTGAGGTTTCTTCTCTCTGCACAAGATCAAGGATCTCCTCCTGACATATTCCACCAATTTAATCAGTGCCTGAAGAGCCTTATCATCATACACTAGGTAATTAACATAGGCGTTGAATGTCTCCGAGTCAACACATTTGAACCTCGAAGAATATCTCATTCCTAAAGCACCTAGATCACCTAACCATACATATACTACCCCATGACCAGACAAGATCATCTCCAAATCATCTTTGCTGAAAAACCCGATCTTGCTCCTAGGAAACCTCCTAACATCAATAACAACCTCGATACCGAGGCGAACCAGTATATCAACAAAATCATTAATCCCCAGACCTGAGTAGCCTAGTGTGTAAACAACATATTTTTTGTTTTCTTCAGAACTGATTTTATTCCCTAGCTAACATTATTGGTTCTAGTATGATTAATTTAACCTCTCCAAATAATAAAGATCTAGAAATCCCCGAAGGTTTTAATGAATAATATCTCTTGATTAATGTATCGCCTCGAAGTAATTACTAGTGCTTTTATTGATCCGTGATCACTAATTAAAATTATTCAGAGATTAACGTGAAAACTATGCCAAATATGAAAGTGATGAAAAAGAGTGCGGGGAAGGATCTATCTATAGATCTTGTGTGGTTCTAATCTCTCAATATATTCTCTTAATTCATTATCGAGAGAATCTATGTATTCTACCACTGGTATCTCGCCTGTGATAACTTTCCTAGCTAATGGATCTCCTGTCAATAGATCAATTCTATACTTATCTCCTGATCTTGAGAACTCTAATTTATCGGGGTGTAATCCGTGGATCTTTGAAAGTATTCTTAGACCTGTTTCAAAGATTCTGAGTCTCTTTCTATTGATTAAATGGATGTACACACCGTTGCATATCTCACCACTGTATTTCGAGAATAATGGTTTGAACCTGACTGGTCTGAATCTTAATTCACTAACCTCTTTATTCAATTCCTCAGCTAATTTAAAAGGATCTATGAATGGCGCCCCGATAACTCTGAAAGGTGTGTATGTTCCGCGACCCTCACTAATATTTGTTGCTTCGAAATAAACTGTTGATCCATACACAAAAGCTGTCTCTGGTGTGGATATAGCTGGTGATGGAGGGATCCATTGAAGACCTGTATCTATGAAATCCATAGATCTAGACCAATTCTTAACTGGGTAAACAATGATTTCCAGACCGAGACCTCTCTCATAATTATATAACCTAGCTAACTCAGCTATTGTCGCCCCATATCGAACAGGTATTTCGTAGAAACCAACATAGGATCTTGTTTCGGGCCTCGTCACCGGCCCCTCAACAACTTCTGCGCCAAAGGGGTTAGGCCTGTCTAACACAACTAATCTATTCACACCAATCTTACTCATCATATCCATCAACTCCATAACAGCTGATACATAGGTATAGAATCTCAGACCCAGATCCTGTAAATCAATAATCACACTATCAACTTCTCTAAGAATACTCTGAACAAGATCTTTATCTCTGGTATAGATACTATAGATCTCTGCACCGAGAAATTCATCAAAGACTTGAGCAACCTCCTCACCAACCTGGTAAATACCCCAGAAACCATGCTCAGGAGCTAAGAAACTTATTAACCTAAGCCTCCTCCTCAACTCATATGCTGTATAGCTCAGATCGGTTGTTACAGCACCTACATTGGTTAAGATAAGTATTTTCTCATCCGAGAACCTTCTCCAATCACCACTCCTCAGAAAACATCTATTCCGTAGAGAATATCAGGACCCAAGCAAACCCCGATGAGTAGTAGAGAAATACCAATATAATCATCAATCACAACAAATAATGTCTATATCAATTCTCATGAGATTGCATACTCTGTCTATGCAACAATAACATTGATATATTTAGGATTAAGAGATATTAAGCAGCCAACATAGGAAGAAACACTCTACTAGTTATTCGCTACAGGAGCATTTTATAGAGATGCCAAATCACTTAGATAACGTGATCATATGTGCTTAACTAATTGTTTGGTAATAATCTATTGGTGAGTATTGATATGAATCTTGTTAAGAGATTAGTTGAGAAAATTATGCTTAGTCGTAGAATTGTTGCTGGTTTAATGTCTGGGACTAGTGCTGATGGTGTTGATGTGGTGATTACTGAGTTGAGTGGTAGTGGCAGAGGATTAGGTTATAGATTATTGGCTCAGAACATTATTGATTATCCTAAGGAGCTGAGGGAAATGATTCTTAGGAGTATTGAGAGAGGTGGTGTCCATGACATATGCGCTCTTAATTTCCTTGTATCAAAATTCTTCGCAAAAGCATTTAGAGAAACTATTGATCTCTATGGGTTCATGCTTGATGAAATAGATCTCATAGGATCACATGGTCAAACAATTTATCACTACCCAGAACTTATAAGATGCGATGATCTCGAGACTAGATGTAGTCTTCAAATAGGTTCTGTGCAGGCATTGGCTGAGTACACAGATGTTTTATCAATAGGTAATTTCAGAGTGAGGGATATAGCCGCTGGAGGTATGGGGGCTCCTATTATAGCTTATGTTGATTATGTTTTATTCACTCACCCGAGTATTGGTAGAGCTCTTCAGAATATTGGTGGTATAGCTAATGTGACTGTGCTTCCACCAAACACTGATCTTAGTCAAGTATACGCGTTTGATACCGGTCCAGGGAATTCCTTGATTGATTTCGCGGTATCCATATTATATAGAGATCTTAGCTATGACCCCAATGGAGAAATCGCTTCGAAAGGATCACCGGATCAGGATTTGTTGAGAGAATTAATGAGTCATCCATACATAAAACGTGAACCTCCTAAGACAACAGGGAGAGAAGTCTTCGGTAAAAGTTTTGTTGAGAGAATTATTGAGAAAGGATTATCAAAAGGATTATCGAGAGAAGATATAATTGCTACACTAACAATATTCACGGCTGAGAGTATAGTTTATAGTTATGAGAAATATGTGTTGCCTAGAACAAGAATCGATGAGGTGTATGTGAGTGGTGGTGGTGTGAGGAATAAGACGCTTATGAGATATCTTGAGAAGAGATTAAAGGAGCTGGGGCTGAGGATCAGGGGTTTAGAGGAATTGGGGATTGATCCTAAGATTAAAGAGGCTTTGGGAATGGCTATATTAGCTCACGAAACACTTAATGGAGCTCCAAATAATGTTCCGGGGGCAACAGGTGCTCAGAGACTTATCGTGATGGGCGAGATCGCTCTCTAGAACCAATTCTCTTACCAGATACCCTGAATCTATTCATGAGAGAGATTTCTACGAGACTCTCAATATTATTCAATATATTCTCTATCTCAGCAATCACTAAGGAATAGATCTGTGGAAGACTATTTATTCTAGACCTGAATCCACTCCTAATACTACTTAAAGAATTAAAGTACTCCTTAATATCTCTCTCACCACATGGATATATCACGCAACCACTCACCTCAGAGAATAAATCAAGGATCTCTTTAATAATACTCGGGATCTCATTAGATGATATCTTCATCTCATTTATTCTCCACGATATTCTATCAATAGAATCTATTAGATCCTCAGAAATCTTTGTTAAAATAATATTGATCATGAGATTAGTGATCTCCCCCGAATCTAATTCATTGAATAAATCTCTGATCAGCTCATCAGCAACTTCTCTAATCGATGAGTAGTATATAAGATCCATTCTATACTCAATCTCATGGATCTCCTCCGCATCTTTATTATCGAGATACAGCAGATACCTATAAAGTTTCTCAAAAGCTTCTTCAACAAGATCTAGTACATAGGATCTATGCGTATTATCAATATATGAAGTAATAGCAACATTATTCGAGACCTCCCCATCGCATTCATTCGAGGAATTAAGTATGCTGGAGACAAGATCCTCTTTAAACAATAGCCTATCAAAATCGCCTATGGGTTTGCTAGAGAAATTTGTTTGTAAGCCATTAATATTCTTACATGGATCGCCTCTCTTAATAGGTTCTCTATGAAGAATATGAATAGTTATTGAGCCATCTCGATTTAATCTCAAAATAACATTATCACTTTTCTTGATCTTTAGTAGAGAAACCCATTTCTTAGGAATAATTATTGCAAGAGATCTCTTCCCAACACTCACGACATGCCTAGTCGCGATCCTCATAAAGAACCCTTTTCCTCAACCAAATATTATTTTCTTATAGATGATAAAATAATGTTATGAATAATAGGTCTCAATTTATTAATAGCGTTATTATCCCTTGTTGAATGAACACGATTAGTTAATAGAATAATGATTAATTCGAGATCAGGATCTATCCATATAGATGTTCCTGTAAAACCTGTGTGTCCAAAACCTCGGGAAAGCAGATCTCCTCCCGCCTCAATTATTTTTCTATCATAGATCCACCATCCTAATCCATAGCATCTATCTCCACATGACCAATTCT